>NZ_CAJWRQ010000086.1 GCF_913046405.1 uncultured Christiangramia sp. | reverse complement strand
TTCATTCCCATTGGTTTCCAGAAACTTTCACTCAGGTAGTCACTCAGGCTTTTACCGGTAGCCTTTTCAATGACCATAGCGAGCAATTGTGTATTTCCGCTTAGATATTCAAATTCCTCTCCTGGAGTTTTGATCACTTTCAAATCCAGTACCTGCTCCCGAATATCTTTTCCAAAGTAGGCACGGGCAGTCGATGCAAATGGATTGTAATAATTTTCATTCCAGTTAAGCCCTGAAGCCATCGAGGAAAGATCTCCGATTTTAAGTTTTTTGTCAAACTGAGGAAAAAAGTTTTCTACAGGCTGCTCAATATTTTCAAGGTATCCATCCTGGATTGCCTTGTACATAAGTAAGCTAACCACACTTTTAGCCATGGAAAAGGAATTCGTCTGGCTCTCAGCACCATATTCTTGATTATAATTTTCATAGACCAGGCTATCATTTTGAATGATCAAAAATGCCGCGGTCTCTAGTTCTTTGTGCAGACTATTTAGACTTTTAGTTGCTTTGATACTATTATAATCTTTTGCCAGCGGCCATTCCTGAATGTTTTCTCCATTCTCAATAATGGCGTTATCAAAGTAGGGATGATCATCGATAAAAGCAGTTTTGTGTCCATTTAAATAGGTGGTTTGTACTGCACGCAAAATATATCCATAACCTGTTAAATAAAGACTTATGGATAGAACAACGATAAATAATGCAATATATAGGAGGAGCTTGAAAATCTTTTTCATGCTCTGAAATTAGCAAATTTAGAACAGACTTTGCTGTAAAGGTGGGTTTTCAAGGTCCAGCAACCATTTTTTGCGATGCAAACCGCCAGCATAACCAGTAAGAGAACCATCACTTCCAATTACACGATGACAGGGAACAACGATCCAGAGCGGATTCATTCCATTGGCAGAGGCTACGGCTCGAATCGCTTTCTCATCGCCAAGTTTACGCGATAGTTCAAGATATGAAACCGTAGCTCCATAAGGGATATTTTTAAGTTCTTCCCAGACTTTCTTCTGAAAGTCGGTTCCCTTCGGATTCAATTGTAGATCAAAACTCTCTCTCTTTCCTGAAAAGTATTGCTGAAGCTGAAGGATTGCTGACTGTAAGACTTCCGGTATTTCTGAAGATTCCTCGGTAGAATCATCAACTTTTATCTCGTGAATTCCGTTTTCGTCCCCAAGGATTGTCGCGATCCCAAGTGGGGTTTTAATGCTTGCCTGTTTCATCTACAGCAGGTTCATCACTATTATCTGAAGTAGAAGTAGTTTCCTGGTCCTGTTTTCTCTGGATGAGTCCGAGACGTTTTGCACGGCGTTCCCAGTTCTTTCTGGCAAGTACCTGCATGTCTTCCACACTATCGCTTTCATCCATGATCTCCAGCCCCAATAATGTTTCGATAATATCTTCCATCGTTACAATTCCGGTGGTATTTCCAAATTGATCCACGATCATAGAAATATGAGCGCGCTTTTCAACGAAGATTTCGAACAATTCAGGAATAGGAGTATTGTCGTTCGTCACCAGGATATCTCTTTTAATGTTACTTAGAGGTTGCTCACCATGTTCATCGATCATAGCTTCCAACACATCATCTTTCAGAATAAATCCAGAGACATTATTAGACTTCTCCTTATAAACAGGAATTCTCGAGAATTTCAGGTTTTTATGGTTGGAATAGAAATCGCTCAAACTCATACTTTCGTCTTCTACGATCGCTACTGAAAATGGAGTCATCACGTCTTTAGCTTCAATAGATTTGAAAACGAGTAAGTTCTTAATAACCGTAGTTTCGCTTTCTTCGAAAACACCCTCTTCTTCCGCAGCATCAGTGATCGCAGCGAATTCTTCCCGGCTCATCGTACTTACATGCGCAGATTTCCCGATCAGCTTTGTAGTAAGCATCATTAGCCATAGAATTCCCGTGTACTTAAGCGGGAAGATCATGATATTAAGAGTTTTGGCAGTAAAATTACCTAAAGATTGCCAGTAGGTAGCTCCAATGGTCTTCGGAATAATTTCTGAAAGTACGAGGATCGCTAAAGTCATGATTGCTGACACGATCATCACAGAATTTCCACCATCACCGAAGGTCTTTTCAGCCTGAACACCCACAAGAATAGCTCCTACGGTATGAGCAATGGTATTTATGGTAAGAATTGCGATAAGCGGCTTGTCTATATCCTTCTTTAGATTTGCCAGATCTTTAGCGTAGCTCTTTCCTTCCTTTTTCCTGATCTTGATATAGGATGGTGTTATACTCAGTAATGTAGCTTCCAGAATGGAGCACATAAAAGAAAAAAATATCGATAATACGGCAAAAATGATCAGTAATCCCATGCACTTAAATAAGTTAGACTGGCTAATTTATGTATTCTCAATTCAAATATTTAAAAAGAAATTATAAAACAAAAAAGGTCTTTCATGTTCGAAAGACCTTTCTGGATTTTTGCTGAAGGTTAAGCAGCGATCAAAGGAGTTATTTTAGTTTCCCATTTTCGTGCCTGCTGCAATCTTATTTCAGGAGCAATAATGTCACTACCGGCTTCATCGTAGAAGCAAATAGACTTAGGACTTTGCTTTTGCTTAGCGGCGAAATTTAAGGCCAGAAACTGAATTTTTTCTGAATTTCTGGCCTGTAGATCCTGTTGCAACTGTATTGTGGCATATTGAGTAAGATCAATGATCTCAAATTGATCCTCAATTTCAGCATTGCTGAAAATGATTTTTTTATTGCTCACGTCCAGTGCTATGATCGTGGTGCCAACCTGTTCAAACTCGTCAATTTTGAGTTTATTTTGAGTAGCAAAATCATAAGCTCGTTGCTTCACTTTTGAAGTTTGAGCATTGCTTTTTAAAATAAGATAAATAATAGGTATTGCGAAGAGAGCCAGAAGTCCCAGCCCTAAAATTAGAGATATAGTATCCATATTGATTTAGTATTTAAAATGAAATAAATGGTGCTTTTCAGGTATTTATACCTTAATCAGCTTGACGTAATTCATTCTATTTACCAGAAACTATGGAATGGAAAGAGGATTTTCTTCAGGTGAAAATGAAACCTGAAATTTGTAAAAATCTGTAGACCTTCTCTTTCTTCTGAAATTACCGCTTCAAAACTATCAAGGCTTCCGAAGAATTTTGAAAAATCGGACTCTTCAGCATTTACTTTTTCAGAAAAAGAAAAAGCTTCATCAGGCAGATAAGCATTCTTGTTACTATTCGCCTGATTAAACTGAAATTCATCAGTAGGCTTTATTTCCGTAGAAATTCCAGTAGCATAAACATTCGTACCACCAATCAGGAATACCTGAAGCAGTAGTAAGTTTATCCATAAAAATTTACTGAATTTCATACAACAATGTTAAGCCAAAAACTGATTGTAAAAACAGAAGTAGTCTTATATTTTTCTAAAAATCAGGAAATTAATTTCACGGCATCTTTTGCAAAATACGAGGCGATCATATTAGCCCCGGCACGCTTTATAGCAGTTAACTGTTCCAGGATCACAGCGTCGTGGTCCAGCCATCCTTTCTCGGCTGCAGCTTTGATCATCGCATATTCACCACTTACCTGGTAGACCGCAACAGGTACGTTTACAGCATTCTTAATGTCGCGAACAATGTCCAGATAACAAAGACCTGGCTTCACCATCACGATATCTGCACCTTCCTCAATGTCCATCAAAGTTTCTTTGATAGCTTCATCCCGATTGGCAGGGTCCATCTGGTAGGTTTTCTTATCACCAAAGCCTGGAGCAGAATCCAGAGCATCTCTAAACGGACCATAAAACGCGGAAGCGTACTTCGCGGAATAGCTCATAATGCCGGTATCATGAAAACCTTCATCCTCGAGTAAAGTTCTCATCTCAAAGATTCTGCCATCCATCATATCACTGGGCGCTACAAAATCTGCACCTGCCTTCGCATGAGATAAAGCCATCTCTGCCAGGATCGCGGTGGTATCATCGTTAAGAATCTTACCATCATTTACGATCCCATCGTGACCGTAAGAGGAATATGGATCCAGGGCAACATCTGTCATGATGACCATCTCTGGCGCGACATCCTTTACAGTTTTCACGGCTCTTTGCATCAATCCATCAGGATTTATAGCTTCAGTACCTGCATTGTCTTTTAGTTCATCCGGGACCTTTACAAAAAGCAAAACCGACTTTAGACCAAGGCTCCATAATTCTTTTATTTCCTGCTTTAGAAGATCAAGACTATATCTATAATATCCGGGCATGGACGCGATCTCTTCCTTAACCTGTTTTCCTTCTACCACAAAAATTGGCACCAGGAAATCGTTTGGAGAAATAAAAGTTTCTCTAACCAGTGATCTTACAGATTCGTTCGTACGTAGTCTTCGGTTTCTTCTAAGCATTGTTTAAATTTTTTAGTATTGCTGCAGGCAAATAATATTTTAAACCCAATTCACAGGTCTTTCAAGCACCTGTATGAGTTTTTCTTCTTCACTTCCAGGTTCAGGATGATGATCATAAACCCATTGTACGTGAGGTGGAAGGCTCATGAGGATACTTTCTATTCTTCCGTTGGTCTTTAGACCGAACAAAGTTCCTTTATCATGTACGAGATTGAACTCCACGTAGCGACCGCGACGAATTTCCTGCCATTTTCTATTTTCTTTAAAATAAGGCAAATTCATGCGCTTTTCTACGATCGGCACATAAGCCTGTAAAAAGGAATCACCAACATCGGTCACAAAATCATACCAGTCGGCAATCTTCATACGATCATTCTCTTTTAAATAATCGAAGAAAAGTCCGCCGATTCCCCTGGCTTCATTCCTGTGTGCATTCCAGAAATATTCATCACACTTCTTCTTAAAATCTGAATAGAAAGAAAACCCATGAGGATTACATGCTTTTTTACAGGTATAGTGGAAGTGTTTTGCATCTTCCTCGAAAAGATAATAAGGAGTAAGATCCTGACCACCACCAAACCACTGGTCGATCACAGTACCGTCTTTCTCATACATTTCAAAATAGCGCCAGTTGGCATGAACCGTTGGAACCATTGGATTTTTAGGATGAAGCACAAGGCTGAGTCCGCATGCAAAAAAGTCCACATTCCCAACTTTGAAATAGCTTTGCATGGCCGGAGCCAGTGGACCGTGAACAGCAGAAATGTTCACACCTCCCTTTTCGAATACATTTCCATTTTCGATCACACGCGTTCTACCGCCACCGCCTTCATTTCTTTTCCAGATATCTTCTTTGAATTTGGCGCAGCCATCGATCTCCTCGAGTTTTGAAGTGATCGAATCCTGCAATTGCTCAATATATCCGTAAAATTGTTCTTTCATGCTCATGAAGACTTTTCAGCTTAGGTTCGGTTCTTGTAATTTTTAGTATTGGCTTATTCTCTATATTCCTTAACAGCATCTACAAAAGCTTTCGCATTATCTACAGGAATATTCGGCAAAATACCATGACCAAGGTTGGCGATATAACGATCTTTTCCAAAGGCTTTGATCATATCGTTCACCATATATTTAATTTCGATTGGTTTAGAGTAAAGCCTGGCAGGATCAAAATTCCCTTGCAAAGTGATCTGTCCGCCACTTAAATAACGGGCATTTCGAGCATCACAGGTCCAGTCTACTCCAAGAGCAGCTGCTCCAGATTGTGACATATCTTTCAAGGCAAACCAACATCCTTTTCCATAAGCGATCACAGGAACTTCATCTTTCAAAGCATCGATGATCTGTTGCATATACTGCCATGAAAATTCTTTGTAGTCATTAGGCTCCAGCAGTCCTCCCCAAGAATCGAAAAGCTGTACGGCATCTACACCGGCTTTTACTTTTTCTTTCAGGTAAGCGATGGTAGTATCAGTAATTTTCTGAAGTAATTTATGCGCAGCGATAGGTTCCATGAAACAGAATCTTTTCGCCTTATCAAAGGTTTTAGATCCCTGTCCCTGTACACAGTAACATAGAATGGTCCAAGGAGAACCGGCGAATCCTATGAGCGGTACCTCATCATTTAATTCCTGTTTTGTAAGCTTGATCGCATCAAAAACATAGCCAAGTGTCTCATTCACATCTGGTACGATCACCTGTTCTACTTTTGCGGGAGTATCTACTGGATTTGGCAACCACGGGCCAACACCAGGCTTCATCTCCACCTCGATGTTCATTGCCTGTGGAACCACAAGAATATCGCTAAAAAGTATCGCAGCATCTGGTCCTACCTGGCGAATAGGCATTACCGTAATTTCAGTAGCAAGTTCAGGGGTACGACAGCGGGTGAAAAAGTCGTATTTCTCTTTAAGCTTCATAAAATCAGGAAGATATCTTCCTGCCTGTCTCATCATCCAGACTGGTGGACGTTCTACGCTTTCACCTCTAAGTGCTTTTAAAAAAAGGTCATTCTTGATCATTGCTGATGTTTTAAGTCTTTTCTAAATGTTTTTGCTACCATGGCTATCAGGTTTTCAATGCCGGGAGTTCCCGGAGTTACGATGCTGGTAGTATGTCTTTTTGCTTCGGAAGCAGTTGTATCTCCTATGCAAAATGCAATGGAGTCAATCGTATTTTTAGTGATATAGCTTTGCACGCCACTTGGGCTGTAAAATAGAATTCCATCGTAATCTGAATTAAATTGCTGAATGTTCAGCGTAGTTTTATAAACCTTAATTTCCTTAAGTGCTATATTTTGCTGCTGAAGCATCTCCGGAAGTTCATCAAGTCTAGAATGCCCACAGAAAAACTGAAATTCCCGATCAGGATAATTCTGGATGATGATATTTGCCAAATCATGAGCATAGGCTGTAGTTTCCAGAACATTGTAACCCATCTCCTTAGCCATTATTGCAGTTTTCTCTCCCACACAAAAGCAATTTGTGATCTCAATTTTCTTTGATCTGATTGCTCTTAATGAATTTTTGCTGGTAAAAATGGCATTCTGGATAGTTTGTTCAGGCAGATCAAAATTCAGAAATTCTATTTCGATAGCATCATACTCCGCGAATCCAATCCCACTATTTAAAAGTAGTTCCTTCTGGTTGAGTGCTAGTTTTTTCGTGGAAAGTACGGTAGGCATTCATTAGTTATTTAAAGCAGTTTTAATATGCTGCATCAATTCACGACCTCCATTATTCAGTACCTCTTTGGCGCAAATCGTTCCTAATCCATTTACTTGTGAAACCAGAACGCTTTTCTCTACTTCTATTTTCTTTGAACCATCAAGGCTGAAAAGTGCTCCATGAAAATGAATATGACCATCTTGAATCCTGGCTAAGCCTCCAATTGGAGCGGTACAACCACCTTCAAGAACTTTAAGGAATTCACGTTCAACGTGCACACAAATCTGGGATTCCTGGTGGTTTAAAAGAGCTAAAGCTTTACGGCTTTCTTCGTCTTTCTCCATGGCTACAATAAGCATCGCTCCCTGAGCAGGTGCTGGGATCATCCAGTTTAGATCAATAAAGTTCTCTGGTTTGATCTCGATACGCTCCAGTCCGGCCGCTGCGAATATGGCGCCATTCCAGTCATTATCTGCAAGTTTTTGCATGCGGGTATTTACATTCCCGCGAAGATCCACCACCTCATGATCCGGATATTTGTGCAGCCATTGCGCTTTACGTCGCAGGCTACCCGTAGCGATTTTCCCTTTCTTGATTTCCAGAAAGTCAGTTCCTTTATGAACCAGAATATCCTTATTACTCGCACGTTTCATCACTGCTGCTTTCACAATTCCCTTTGGTAGAGCCGTGGGAACATCTTTCATGGAGTGAACTGCAATATCTACTTCACCTTTGATCATGGCAACATCCAGGGTTTTTGTAAAAATCCCGGTGATTCCCATTTCATATAAAGGTTGATCTAGATTGAGGTCGCCAGTAGATTTTACAGGAACCAGCTCACTTCTATGACCAGTTCGTTCCAGTGCATTCTGTACGGTGCGGGCTTGCCACATCGCTAATTCACTATCGCGAGTGCCAATACGAATTACTTTGCTCATTTGCTAACTTCTTCGAGTTGAAAGACCTTGTGGATCAATTCCAGGCTTTCATCTGTAGTTTCAGTATCTCCTTTGAGGTGATTGGCAAAATGTTTCATGATCTTCTGGATGATACGATTGCTTACAATTTCAGCATGTTCATCATTGAAATCAGACATTTTTTTACGCTGGAAGTCCAGTTCATCATCCTTCATCGACCTTAGCTTTTTCTTCAAAGCTTTGATCGTTGGAGCAAACTTTCTTGTTTCCAGCCATTGATTGAAGTCGTTTTCAACTTCAGCAATGATCTCTTTTGCCTGCGGAATGAATTGTTTTCTTCGTTCCAGGGTTTCATCGGTCATTTGCGATAAATGATCAAGGTGAATCAATTGCACGTTGGGCAATTCTTCAACATCTTCTGAAACGTTTTTCGGAATAGAAAGATCAAGTATCAAAAGATCTTTTTTAGAATAGATAAGTTCTTTGGAAACCGTAGGATTCTGAGCTCCGGTAGCAACGATCAAAATATCACTATTCCTGATCTCTGCCTGGAGATCTGCATAATCCTTAACGGTAAGATCAAATTTACCAGCAACTTTTTCAGCCTTATCCTTTGTTCTGTTGATTAAGGTGATATGGTTATTCCGGGTATGCTTTACCAGATTTTCGCAGGTATTACGTCCTATTTTTCCTGTTCCGAAGAGAAGAATGTTCTTATCTGAAACATTCTCTATATTCTTTAATATATACTGAACAGAGGCAAATGAAACTGAAGTCGCTCCACTTGAGATCTCTGTCTCGTTCTTAATTCTTTTACTGGCCTGGATCACAGCATTAACCAATCTTTCCAGAAATGCATTTACCAGACCGAGCTTTTTGGAACGTACAAAGGCTACTTTTAACTGACTTATAATTTCAAAATCACCCAGGATCTGGCTGTCCAGTCCTGTTCCAACCCTGAACATATGAGCAATGGCCTGTTTGTTCTTATAAACGTAAGCTACTTTCTCAAATTCCTCTACTGTTCCATGAGTATGTTCACAAAGCAATTTGATCAACTGGAAAGGATGTTCTGCGAAACCGTAAATTTCAGTACGATTACAGGTGGAAGTTAAAAGAATACCATCGATACCTTCGCGGCCGGCCTGTTGCAACAAATTTTCTTTCGCCTGTTCCGTAAGACTGAAGTGTCCACGGATCTCGGCATCAGCCTTTTTGTAGCTTAAACCTATCGTATAAAAATGCTTACCTCTTGAAATGTGATAATCTTCCATGTATCGATTTGGAAATACGCTTGCAAAAATAGCAGAAGAGTATTTCAAAAAATAACGCTAGAGGCACTAAATGTGTCGATAGATGATATTTATCAGCTTTTTAAAGTCCGAAACTTCAAAATGCGCTATTTTTGTAGTAAACAAAGCTGTTGTGAAAAGATTTGTTTAGACTGATTCTAAATAAATAAAATTTCCGAGGATGGATGAAAGCAAAAAAAATAACGCTGTAAGTATTTCAGAAGAAATCAAGATCGAAGATGGTTTCTATATTCTGAAGTTTCAGAATGATACAGATGAGAATAAGATCATGTCCCGCGAAATAGATAATAGTTTTATTCAATTTCACTTCAATGTGAAGGGGAACAGCAAGTTTCTTTTCAATAGCGGGAGTTATGAATTACCACTTCCTGAAGAGAATTCACTTTTATTATACAATCCCCAGCGCGATCTGCCACTGCATTTATCCATGGAAAAGGAGAGCTGGTTAATTTCTCTGGTTATTTCCATTAAGAAATTTCACGCTCTGTTTTCGCAGGAAGCAGATTATATCACTTTTTTAAGTGGTGACAATAAGGATAAGAAATACTATAAGGATGCTCAGGTCTCACCTTCAACCGCGGTAGTTTTAAACCAGATCATGAATTTTAATCTGACTCCCAGTATCAAAAATCTTTATTTTAAAGCGAAAGCTTTCGAATTATTAAGTCTGTACTTTAATAAAGCGGAGAATCCAGATCTGGAACAATGTCCGTTTTTGAGTGATGAAGAGAATATCAAGAAGATAAGAAGAGCAAAAGATATCGTGATCGCAAGAATGGCAGAGCCACCATCCCTGCAGGAACTTTCAGATGAAATTGGACTTAGTCTTAAAAAGCTAAAAGAAGGTTTTAAGCAAATTTATGGCGATTCGGTTTATAGCTTCCTATTCGATTATAAAATGGAATATGCACGCAAGCTTCTGGAGACAGGTGAATATAACGTAAATGAAGTAGGACTGAAGGTTGGTTACAGTACGGCGAGTCACTTTATTGCCGGTTTTAAAAAGAAATTTGGAACCACGCCGAAGAAATATACATTGTCGGTTAGCTAACTGATTATTGAATCATAGAGAACACTAATTATGAATTGTATTTCAATAGACCAGTTAGTATTATTTTTGAGTTGAAAAAGAAAAATTATGAGTAAAGGCGTATTGCTGGTAAATCTGGGTTCTCCAGACAGTACCGACCCCAAAGATGTCAAGAAATATTTAGGCGAATTCCTTATGGACGAGCGAGTGATCGATGTGCCATACTGGGCCAGAACACTACTGGTAAAAGGAATTGTATTAAACACCCGTCCTAAAAAATCTGCTGAAGCTTACCAGAAGATCTGGTGGGATGAAGGTTCTCCGCTAATTGTACTTTCGGAAAGACTTCAGAATAAAATTGATGAAAAAACATCTGTTCCAATTGCCTTGGCAATGAGGTACGGAACACCAAATATAAAACAAGGCTTACAGGAATTGAAGGATAAGGGAGTGGACGAAGTGCTGCTTTTTCCATTGTATCCACAATTCGCCATGGCTACTACTGAAACTATACTTGTCCTAGCTGAAGAGCTACGCAAGGAATTTTTTCCGGAGATGAGCTTTACAACAGTACCACCATTTTATAATCATCCAGATTACGTGCGAACACTGGCAAACAGTATCGCAGAAAATCTTGAAGGAAAAGAATACGAGCACTTGTTATTTTCTTATCATGGCGTTCCCGAGAGACATATTCGTAAAAGCGATGTGACCAGTTCACATTGTAAGATAGACGGCTCCTGTTGCCAGACGGCATCAACTGCTCACCAGTTCTGTTATCGACATCAGTGCTTTGAAACCACCAGGTTGGTTGCGGAACATTTGGGAATGAAGCCTAATACTTATAGCGTTTCCTTCCAGTCACGATTAGGATTCGACCCATGGTTAAAACCTTATACAGATAGAACCATCGAAAGATTTGGAAAACAGGGAATGAAGAAATTAGCCATTGTAACTCCGGCTTTCGTATCAGATTGTCTGGAAACACTGGAAGAAATTGCCATGGAAGGCGAAGAGATCTTCCATGAAGTTGGCGGAAAAGATTTCTCTGTAGTTCCATGTTTGAACGATCGTGAAGATTGGGTAAAAGTATTATCCAGATGGATCGATGAGTGGGCAACCCAGCAAACTCCGGTTGAGGCTTAATGGCCGTTCGTAATTCTAAAGAACTGGGTGATAAACCCATTGGTAAACTTCTTATTCAACAAGCTTTACCGGCATCTGTAGGGATATTGGTGATGTCCTTGAACATCCTGGTAGATACTATATTTGTTGGAAACTGGATAGGCCCGATCGCAATTGCGGCCATCAATGTTGTATTGCCTGTCTCTTTTTTTATAGCGGCTTTAGGAATGGCTATAGGGATTGGTGGAAGTTCTATCATTTCCCGGGCGCTGGGCGCAAATGAAGATTCCAAAGCCTTCCGAACCTTTGGAAACCAGATCACCCTTACCTTAGTTTTATCTATAGGTCTGATCATTCCGGGATTGATATTTGTTGATGATCTCATCCCTGCATTTGGAGGAATGGGCGAGATCTTCGATCCTGCAAAAATTTATTATATCATAGTACTCTGCGGTGTCCCAATGCTGGCGCTGGCTATGATGGGGAACAACGTAATTCGTGCTGAGGGAAAACCTCGTTTTGCCATGATCGCGATGATCATTCCTTCCGTGGTCAATCTAATTCTGGATTATATCCTTATTAATAAGCTGAATATGGGAATGGAAGGTGCCGCCCTGGCAACAACCGCATCCTATTTCTTCTGCATGGCTTATATTATCTGGTTTTTTCTCTCGAAGAACTCAGAATTAAAGATCAGTTTTTCTCATTTCAATATGGATTTTCCTATTCTGAAGGAAATTTCAGC
>NZ_CAJWRQ010000085.1 GCF_913046405.1 uncultured Christiangramia sp. | reverse complement strand
CCAAATTCAGAAAGAACTTTACGTTGTCCTGGAGCTAATGATCCAATTCCACCAATTTGAATACCTATGGAAGCGAAATTAGCAAATCCGCAGAGCATATAAGTAGCCATAATGACCGATTTTTCGTAATTAAGGCTTAATGCATTTGCAGGGTTTTTAAGATCTGCCAGTTGAACATACCCTACAAATTCACTTGCTGCCAGTTTAATTCCAAGCAACTGTCCCATAAGCATCATATCTTCTTTTGCAACACCAATGATCCACATCAAAGGAGAAAAGATGATTCCTAAAATCGATTCCAGTGAGAATTTAGAATATGGAGTATATTCTGCCATGACACTGTTTAAAGTAGTAAGCGCACCTAAATATCCAAGGATATAATTGATCATGGCGATAAATGCGATGAAGACTAGTAGCATCGCCGCAACATTCGCCGCCAGTTTTAAACCTTCAGTAGTACCATTTGCGATGGCATCCAGAATGTTACTTCCAATTTTGTCTGAAGAAACCTCTACATCTGTATTAACTGCTTCCTGTTGAGGATATAGAATTTTCGAAATTACGATAGCTCCAGGCGCAGCCATTACGGAAGCAGCAAGCAGGTGTTTAGCAAATTGAAGTCTTAATTCGGGATCATCACCTCCAAGAAATCCAATATATGCCGCGAGTACACCTCCGGCTACAGTAGCCATCCCACCAATCATAACCAATAGAATCTCAGACCTGGTCATACGTTCCAAATAGGCTTTGATCATTAGAGGAGCTTCGGTCTGACCAAGAAAAATGTTCCCGGCGACACTCAGACTTTCCGGTCCAGAGATCCCCATTAATTTGGTAAGCACCCAGGCCATTCCCTTGACAACGATCTGAATCACTCCAAGGTAGAATAATACAGAGGTTAATGCTGAGAAAAAGATAATGGTAGGTAGTACCTGGAACAGAAATATAAATCCAAAACTGTCCACATCCATCATTCCGCCTAACAGGAATTCACTTCCTGCCGCGGTGAAATCAAGGATCAGCACAAATACTTTTCCTACGAATTCGAATACCTTCTGAACTACGGTGATCTTCAAAACACCAATAGCCAATATGAGTTGTGCTCCTAATCCTATACCAACCGTTTTCCAGCTAATTGCTTTTCTGTTATTACTGAATAGGAATGCGATGAGTAGTAGAACGAGCATCCCAAGTACACCTCTAATTAAACTTGAGGTGGACATTCCCTGGCTAGGTATCATTTGCTTCGCAGCTTTCACCGGGATTACATCTTCAGCAAGTTTTGGTTTTGCCGAAAGTTCGAAGGTGTTATCTCTGCCTTTAATGCTTAGGTTTTGATCACTGATCCCGGTTACCCTAAGATTTTGGATAGTATCTTTTGGTGAGTTATAAAACAGGACCAGTAATTTCTTCTGATAAAGATAGTCTCCTGAAGCAATAGTATCTTGTTCAGAATTTGCCAGAAAAAGGAAGCTACCTTCATTAAAATGAACCTCTTCAACATCCTGAAAAACTGAATTCTCTTGAAATTCAGCTGAATTTTCCAGAGTCCAGGATTTGGAAATAGTTTGAGAAGAAGCTGATGCAATAGAAATTAAGACCAGAAACAGGCAACACCAGAGTTTATTCATTATAGATTATTTTCTTTTGGAGATCTCGTCCCTTAGACGAGCGGCTTTTTCGTAATCTTCCTGATTCACAGCCTGGGCAAGTAGCTCATTAAGCTCTTCCAGTGACATTTTGCTGAAACCTGAATCGCTGTCCATTTTTACTTCAATGTCTTCGCGTAGAAGTTCCTCTTCAATAATTTCCTCTTCATCTTTCATTTCCTTAGCACGCTGACTCTCGTCTGCTTTCAGGAAAATTCCAGCTTTATCAAGAATGTTCTTGTAGGTGAAAATTGGGGCGTTAAACCTTAGTGCAAGCGCGATTGCATCGCTGGTTCGGGCATCTACAACTTCTTCGACACCTTCACGTTCACAAATTAGACTGGAGTAAAATACGCCGTCTACCAGTTTGTGAATAATAACCTGTTTTACCGTGATCGAGAATCGATCTGAAAAGTTCTTGAAAAGATCGTGTGTAAGTGGTCTGGGAGGTTTGATCTCTTTTTCCAATGCTATCGCAATGGATTGTGCTTCAAATGCTCCAATAACAATTGGTAACTTACGTTCACCATCTTCCTCATTAAGGATCAGGGCGTAAGCTCCGTTTTGTGTTTGACTGTAAGATATTCCTTTAATGTTCAGACGAACTAAACTCATGCTTCTTAAAAATTAAAAAGGCTGTCTAAATAAGGACAAAATTACCAGATCTAGACAGCCCTTTTATGGGTCGCAATTTAGAAAAATTATGCGTTTTTCTCTTTAAATTCCCTCAATTTTTCATTTAGCTTCGGTACGATCTCAAAAGCGTCTCCAACCACCCCGTAATCTGCAGCTTTGAAGAAAGGCGCTTCAGGATCATTGTTAATTACAACTTTGGTTTTGGCAGCATTAATACCGGCAAGATGCTGAATTGCACCAGATACACCAATGGCAATGTATAAATTGGATGCTACAGGCTTACCTGTTTGACCCACGTGTTCACTGTGAGGTCTCCAGCCCATATCACTAACTGGTTTGGAACATGCAGTTGCAGCTCCAAGAATTTCTGCCATTTCTTCGATCATTCCCCAGTTTTCAGGACCTTTAAGTCCTCTACCTCCTGAAACCACAGTTTCAGCATCGGCGATCGTTACTTTATTAGTAGCCTTATCTACAGATTCTACATTTACGGTGAAATCTTCATCTGTAAGATTCGGGCTAAAATCTTCAGCAGTCGCAGCTCCCTGAGATTCTTTAAGACCGAATGCGTTCTTGGATATTCCAAGCACTTTTACATCAGTATCGATTTTGGTGAAATTAAATGCCTTGTTCGTGAAAGCAGTTCTTTTAACTGTAAAAGGATCTGCACTCTCTGGCAATGCCACAACGTTAGATGCATAACCTGCTTCAAAATGCACTGCAAGTAGTGGTGCTAAATATTTACTGTTCGCACTCTGGCTAAGAACTACAACCTTGCTGCTTTCCTGAGTTGCTGCTTGTTTGATGGCGTCAGAATATGCTTCAGCATTAAAATTCTTCAACTTATCATTGTTTACTTTCAAAACTTTGTCAACCCCATAGGTTCCCAGTTCTGATACGTCATCTATATTAAAAGTAATCGCAGTAACACTGGTATCCAGCATACCTGCAACTTCCTTTGCATAAGACGCAACCTCGAATGAGGCTTTCTTAAATTTTCCTTCTTCTGATTCTATATATACTAAAACTGACATTTTCTAAATTTTTTAATTCCTGAATCTATTTTATTCTGAATCTTGATTAGATCGCCTTTGCCTCGTTGTGAAGCAAGTTGATCAATTCATCCAGATTGTCAGGATCAATTAATTTTACATCTCCTTTAGGTGCAGGCTTCTCAAATTTTACTACTTCGGTTTTTACTGAAGTTTCCGCAGGCTCCACAACATTTAGAGGTTTTTTACGCGCTTGCATAATACCTCTCATATTAGGGATACGAAGATCAGATTCTTCAACTAATCCTTTCTGGCCTCCAATTACAAGTGGAAGAGAAGCAGTTAAAGTTTCTTTACCGCCATCGATCTCACGAAGAGCTTTCGCTTTTTCTCCATCGATCTCAAGGCTAATACAGTTATTAATGAAATTAGCATCCAGAATTCCGGCTAACATTCCCGGAACCATTCCACCGTTATAATCAATAGACTCTCTACCTGCAATAACAAGATCATAACCTCCATCCTTAACAACTTTGGCTAATTCCTTTGCTACCTGATAACCATCAGTTGCAGGAGTATTTACTCGAATTGCTGTATCTGCTCCAATTGCAAGTGCTTTTCTAAGTGTAGGCTCGGTTTCAGCTCCACCAACATTTACAACATCAACAATGGCACCTTGTTTTTCTTTGAACCACATCGCTCTGGTAAGACCAAATTCGTCATTCGGGTTTATTACAAATTGAACACCATTCGTATCAAACTTCGTGTCTCCTTCCGTGAAATTGATTTTGGATGTAGTGTCAGGTACATGACTAATACAAACTAAGATTTTCATATATAAGGTTCTTTTTTTTAATAAAACGTTTTCGCAGACGAAGGTAAGTATTTTATATCAAAAAAAGCTATGCATGCATAATAAATTTAACCAAAAGAAACAGCCAATTTTTAGTTGATTTTTGGTTTTGTAGATGTTTTAATGCGCAATATGTATAAAACTAAGTAAAATAATGAGATTCTCATTATTCGTGATTTCAGCATTTCCGAAGAACTCTGCGACCCCTAAATTTTTGCTTACAATTATGGTATTTACCTTAATGAATTACTATTTTTGCTCTGCAGGAATTAAAATTAAGATTTTACATAATGAGGACAATTCAATTTAGAGAAGCTATTGCTGAGGCGATGAGCGAAGAAATGCGTCGCGACGACAGTATCTATTTAATGGGTGAAGAAGTTGCTGAATACAATGGTGCTTATAAAGCTTCCAAAGGTATGCTTGACGAATTTGGTCCGGATAGAGTTATAGATACTCCAATCGCTGAACTTGGATTTTCTGGAATAGGAGTTGGGTCTGCCATGAATGGTAACCGTCCTATCATTGAATTTATGACCTTTAACTTCTCACTTGTAGGGATTGATCAAATTATCAATAACGCTGCAAAAATGCGCCAGATGAGTGGTGGGCAATTTAATATTCCAATTGTATTTCGTGGGCCAACAGGATCTGCAGGTCAATTGGGAGCAACTCACTCACAGGCTTTCGAAAGCTGGTTTGCGAACACGCCAGGTCTTAAAGTGATCGTTCCATCTAACCCGTACGACGCCAAAGGATTATTGAAAGCTGCGATTCGTGATGATGATCCGGTAATCTTTATGGAGAGTGAGCAAATGTATGGAGATAAAGGTGAAGTTCCTGAAGATGAGTACGTTATTGAAATTGGTAAAGCGGATATCAAGCGTGAAGGTTCTGATGTAACTATTGTTTCCTTCGGAAAAATAATTAAAGAGGCTTATAAAGCAGCTGAAACTTTAGCTGAAGATGATATTTCTTGTGAGATCATTGATCTTAGAACGATTCGTCCTTTAGATATTGATGTGATTCTTGAATCTGTTAAGAAAACGAACCGACTAGTGATCCTTGAGGAATCATGGCCTTTTGGAAATATCTCTACAGAAATTTCTTATCAGGTACAATCTAAAGCATTCGATTACCTGGATGCTCCAATTATAAAGATCAATACAGCAGATACTCCTGCACCTTATTCACCTGTTCTTTTGAAAGAATGGTTACCAAATAGTGAGGATGTTGTTAAAGCTGTGAAAAAGGTCATGTACAAGTAGACCTTTTCAACCTATCTTTGAAACTTCATCTAAACGATGAAGTTTTTTTTTATCCTATAATGAACAAATACACCTACCTTTTAATACTTTTTCTCCTTCCAGTTTTCAGTCTAATCGCTCAAACAAAAGCAGGAGGAATTGTGACCGATGACACCGGCGCAACTGTACCTTTTGCGAACGTAGTTTTCGCAAATTCTACTTCAGGAACGACTACCAATGAAGTTGGTGAGTTTTACCTTCAGTCAGATGATAATTATGATACGCTTGTATTTTCCTTTATTGGCTACAAAACCAAAAAGATCGCTTTAAAATCAAGGGTCAATTTAAATATGGATGTGAAGTTGGAGCAGGAAGCTTCCAGCCTAGATGAAGTGGTTATCTATCGCGGGAAGACCTCAAAAAAGAACAACCCGGCAATAGATATCTTAAAGAAAGTATGGGCAAACCGCCGGAGTAACGGTGTGAATGCCTTTGACCAGTACAGTTACAAGGAATACGAAAAACTGGAATTTGATCTCAATACCATAGATAGTGCGGTGGTGGAAAGCAGGATTTTTAACGGCATGGAGTTTATTTTCGATTATACAGATACTAATGCAGTGACCGGGAAGACTTATCTGCCTATGTTCATTAACGAGTCGGTTACCCAGGTTTACGGAGATAACAAGATAAATGAAGAGAAAAAAGTTTTACTTGGGAATAAGAATTCCGGATTTAACCAGAACAGGAACCTGATCGATTTTGTGAAGGATATTTATGACGATTACGATATTTATAAAAACTACATCAAGTTCTTCGATAAATCATTCGTAAGCCCTATTTCGACTACAGGGATCGATACCTACAATTACGTGTTGTCTGATAGTGCTTACATCGACAATAAGTGGTGCTATAATATCGTCTATTATCCACGCCGAGAGAATGAACTAACTTTTAAGGGAGACTTCTGGGTAAATGATACGACTTGGGCAGTTAAGAACATCAATCTCGAAACTACCAAGGATGTAAACATCAACTGGATCAAACAGGTTTATATCGAACAGGATTTTGAAGTTTTAAATGACTCTGTTTTTTTGATAGAGAAGGATTTCTTTATGGCCGACTTCGGAATCAACAAAAAGAAAACTTCCCAGGGAGTTTATGCAAAACGAACTATGCTTTACGATGAGTATGAGTTTAATAAAGAACGGGGATCAAGTTTTTATAATCAACCAGTCTACAATCCACAATCTCAGGCTTATAATAGAAGTGATGAGTTTTGGAGTGAAAACAGGCTGGAACAACTAAACGAAGATGAAGAGGGAATCTATGTAATGCTCGATAGTCTTACGAAGACAAAGGCTTTTAACAGGTTGTATGATATCGCTACGATTGTGCAGTCTGGTTACGTAGAGTTTGATGGATGGGATTATGGTCCTGTTTATTCTACTTTCGGATTTAATGATGTGGAAGGAGTACGAACCCGTTTTGGAGGAAGAACATATTTTGGACAGAATGATCCATGGAGAATTGAAGCTTATGGAGCTTATGGGTTCAAAGACCATAAGTTCAAGTATGGGGTGTCAGCCAAAGTGCTGCTGGATTATAAAATGCGACTTATCTTAAGTGGTGGAAACCGAAGGGATGTAGAACAGTTGGGAACCAGTCTTACAAATTCCACAGATGTTCTGGGAAGGAGTCTTGCTTCTTCATCACTTCTGAATGTTGGAGATACAGATAAACTGAGTTCGATCAATTTGAGTGTTTTTTCCGTAGAACTGGAACCGGTAAAGAATCTTACCCTAAGATTTGGAGCTAACTACAGAATATTGCAACCGGCATCTGAAGGTTTTAGTCTTGATTATTATGTGGATGACACTCGTACAATCACCGACAGTGAGATCAACCAAACCGAACTTTCAACAATCATTACCTGGACACCGGGTAGAAAAACTTCTGGCTTTGGAGTGGAGCGTAATGTGGTGAACGAAGAAGATTTCCCAACCTTGTTCCTAAACTACAGTCTGGGAGTTAAGGAGGTTTTCAATAGTGATTTTGATTATAAGAAACTTCAGTTTTTTTACAATCAGCCATTGTTAATTGGAGGTTTTGGTAGGTCTAATATCAGCCTGGAAGCCGGGAAGACATTTGATGCTGTGCCTTTAGGGTTGCTGAGTGTAGTTCCTGGAAACCAGACATATTTTAGTATGTACAATTCATTTCCAACACTGGATTTCTACGAATTCGTGACAGACAGTTATTCAGCTATTCATATAGATCACAACTTCAATGGTAGGTTATTTTCCAGAATTCCGTTACTAAGAGAGTTAAACCTGCGGGAATTAGTAGGATTTAGAGCGATCTACGGAGATATTTCACAAGCCAGTAAAGATTTAGATGCTTCCGGTTTACCGCTGGTAGCTCCAGATAATGATCCTTTTTACGAGTATAGTCTGGGTATTGGAAATATTTTAAAAGTAATGCGATTTGACGTTCATTTCCGCGGAAATTACTTCGATAATCCTGACGCAAGAAGTCTTGCGTTTACAATAGATTTCGGATTTCACTTTTAGATAATAGTTTAAATATCAGAAATAACTATATTTGCTGCCCTGAATTTTAACACAGATAAAAATATAAAAATGTCGAATACTTTTGATGTATTGATCGAGATCCCAAAGGGAAGCCGAAACAAATACGAATACGATTTCAAGCTTAAAAAAGTACGTTACGACAGGATGATCTTCTCTTCTATGATGTATCCTGCAGATTATGGTTTTATTCCTAATACCCTTGCATTGGATGAAGACCCTCTTGATGTATTGGTTTTGGTTTCTGAACCTACCTTTCCAGGAATCGTGATGGAAGTGAAGCCTATTGGTGTGTTCCATATGGCAGATGAAAAGGGACCTGATGAGAAAATCATCTGTGTACCGGTATCAGATCCTATCTGGAATAGATTGAACGATCTTAAGGAATTAAACGGGCATATGCTTAAAGAGATCGAACACTTCTTTAAGGTTTATAAAGATCTTGAGAAGAAAAAGGTTGATACAGGAGATTTTGGAGATGCAGACGAAGCTCGTGAGATCATTAAACAGTGTATCGAACGTTATGAGAACTATGACGGTGATAAATCCCGATTCGGAATATAATCCTAAAATATCACTCGAATTATTAAGAATATGAAAGCAATAACCTTAAAAAGTTGTTGCTTTTTTAATTGTTGCCAATTTTACTACATTAGCTAGCATTAATATTTAATTAACAATTAACTAGCTAATATGGAATCAATAATGATCTACCTGCCAGCGGTGCTGGCAATCATCGGACTCATTTTTATGTGGGTTAAAAGATCCTGGGTGATGAAACAGGACTCCGGAGACGGAAAAATGAAAGAAATTTCAGCACACATCTATGAAGGAGCCCTTGCCTTCTTAAAAGCTGAATATAAATTATTGACTCTCTTTGTGATTGGAGCCAGCATTGCGTTAGCCGCAATCGCATATTTTGTTCCAACCACTCATTACCTTATTATAGTTGCCTTTATTTTCGGTGCGATTTTCTCAGCATTTGCCGGAAATATCGGGATGAAGATCGCTACCCAAACGAATGTAAGAACGACTCAGGCGGCAAGAACCAGCCTACCGGAAGCATTGAATATCTCTTTTGGAGGTGGAACAGTGATGGGACTTGGAGTTGCTGGTCTTGCAGTTCTTGGTCTTACCGGCTTCTTTATATTCTTTTTTCATTATTTTATGGGAGGAGAGTGGACCAATACTCAGCAAATGACTGTAGTTCTGGAAACTCTTGCTGGCTTTTCTCTGGGTGCCGAATCTATAGCGCTTTTCGCCCGAGTAGGAGGAGGAATATATACCAAAGCTGCAGATGTTGGGGCTGATCTCGTTGGTAAAGTTGAAGCAGGTATTCCTGAAGATGATCCTAGAAACCCTGCGACCATTGCAGATAATGTTGGAGATAATGTAGGTGACGTTGCCGGGATGGGAGCCGATCTATTTGGAAGTTACGTGGCCACAGTGCTGGCAGCAATGGTGCTTGGAAATTATATAATCGAGGACATGGGAGGTGATATCACCAGCGAAGGTTTTGGTGGTATTGGACCAATTTTATTACCAATGGCCATCGCCGGAGTTGGAATTATCATTTCTATAATCGGGACATTATTGGTAAGAATTTCGTCAAATTCGGCTAAGGAATCTGAAGTTCAGAAAGCTTTAAATATCGGGAACTGGGTTTCGATCTTACTGGTCGCGGTTTCCTGTTATTTCCTGGTAAACTGGATGCTACCTGCGAATACCATGACCATGGGATTCTTTATAGGCGGAGAGGAAGGATTTGAAATGATAAACATAAGTTCCATACGTGTATTTTACGCAACGCTGGTTGGTCTGGTTGTAGGTGGTGCGATATCTTCCGTAACCGAATATTATACGGGGCTGGGTAAAAAGCCAATTCTCAAGATCGTTCAGCAATCAAGTACCGGAGCTGGAACAAATATAATTGCAGGTTTGGCGACCGGAATGATTTCTACTTTTCCATCAATCTTATTATTCGCCGGAGCTATCTGGGCGTCTTATGCTTTCGCAGGTTTTTACGGAGTTGCATTGGCAGCTTCAGCAATGATGGCAACTACAGCTATGCAGCTGGCGATCGATGCTTTCGGGCCTATAGCAGATAATGCTGGAGGTATTGCTGAAATGAGTGAACAGGAGCCGATAGTAAGAGAAAGAACAGATATTCTGGATTCCGTAGGGAATACGACCGCAGCCACAGGAAAAGGTTTTGCAATTGCATCTGCCGCTTTAACTTCTTTAGCACTCTTCGCAGCTTATGTAACATTTACAGGGATTGAAGGAATCAATATTTTTAAAGCTCCTGTACTGGCAATGCTTTTTATTGGTGGAATGATTCCTGTGGTATTTTCTGCTTTGGCAATGAATGCAGTGGGTAAAGCCGCCATGGAAATGGTGCAGGAAGTACGAAGACAATTCAAAGATATTCCGGGTATTATGGAAGGAACGGCAAAGCCCGAGTATGATAAATGCGTGGCGATCTCTACGGAAGCTTCCTTAAGGGAAATGATGTTGCCAGGTTTATTAACTATCGGTTTTCCATTAGTCATCGCATTTCTACCAATGATCTTTGGGATGGATAATCTTGCAATTGCTGAAATGCTTGGTGGCTATATGGCTGGGGTTACTGTGAGTGGTGTGCTTTGGGCAATCTTTCAGAATAACGCTGGAGGTGCTTGGGATAATGCCAAGAAATCTTTTGAAGCTGGAGTCATGATCAATGGTGAAATGACCTATAAAGGCTCTGATGCACATAAAGCAGCAGTAACTGGTGATACGGTGGGCGATCCTTTTAAGGATACTTCAGGTCCTTCCATGAACATATTAATTAAACTGACTTGCCTTATTGGTCTGGTGATCGCGCCAATTTTAGGAGGGCATACAGATGCTGATATTCCAAACCAGGAGGAAACTGTTGAGGTTATCTCTTCGGAAGGTTCTGTGATCTCAAAAGAAATTAGTTTGGAGAAAAATGATCTGGACGATCTGGTAACCGCGAGGGTAGTGGTAACAAGTTCCTTAAATGGAAATGAGACCAGTGACACCTACGAATTTGAAGGGTCAAGTCTGGAAGTGCAGAAAAAGATCGACGCGCTATAGGATGCGCTTCAGAAAAACATAATTAGAAAAACCTCCGCAATCGTGGAGGTTTTTATATTTCCGACTATAAGTTCCATTCTCCTATTTCTTCTGAAAATTGATCGTATAAAATAATATTTCAGTTAAACTATGGTTAATCAATCCCTTAAAATTTCAGCACTCCCGGAAGGTTGATTAAATTTAAGTTCAAATTAAAAGATTCAGAAGATGTCAAAAGATCATGGACCCAGTATTAAAAATGATGAGCAATACGAGAAATTGCGCAAGGAAGGAATGAGCAAGGAAAAAGCGGCAAGGATCGCCAATACGTCCAATTCAGGAGAGAAAGGAGGTAAAGCCGAAAAATACGAAGAGAGAACTAAAGAAGAACTCTACGAACAGGCGAAAAAAGTAGGCATCGATGGGCGAAGTGATATGTCTAAAAATGAATTGATCAAAGCACTAAGAAACCACTAATATGCGCTCAATCTGGAATGGTTCAATAAGTTTTGGTCTGGTTTCAATTCCCGTGAAACTTTATTCGGGTTCAGAAGACAGGCGTATAGACCTGGATATGCTTGATAAAAATGATCACGCCCGTATTCGCTATAAACGTGTAAATGAGGATACTGGTAAAGAAGTGGAATGGAAGGATATTGTCAAAGGTTATAAAAAGGATGATGGCTATGTAATACTGGAAAAAGAGGATTTCGACCAGGCGAACATGAAAAAGACGAAAACCATCGATATTGAAGAATTTATCGATGAAGATGAGGTAGCCGATGTGTTGTTTAAAAAGCCCTACTTCCTGGAACCACAAAAAGAAGGTGGTAAATCCTATAATTTACTACTACAGGCATTAAAAAAGACTGGAAAACTAGGTGTGGCTACATTCGTGATGCGACAAAAGGAGCATTTATCGCTTGTGGGTATTTACAGGGATGCACTGGTTTTACACGTGATTAGGTTTGAAGATGAGATAAGAAATCCCGGAGAGCTAAAGCTCACCAAAACCAAAGTAAAAGCCAAGGAGGTAGATATGGCGGTTTCACTGATCGAGCAGTATACTTCTGACTTTGATTTTAAAAAATACAAGGATATTTATAATGACCAGTTAATGAAGATCATAGAATCCAAAGCGACTGGTAAAAAGCCTAAAGT
>NZ_CAJWRQ010000084.1 GCF_913046405.1 uncultured Christiangramia sp. | reverse complement strand
CGTCCTCAATCAGTTCTTGACTATATACGAAGAAAGGGTTCAACTTTAGATAAAAATTAAACCCCTTTATTTAGAACTTACACACTTTACGGGATAGTGTCAGTTTTCAGAAATGAAAAACAAAGTTTATTAGAATTGATTCTTATCAAACTTTCAATTTTTCACGACCTTTTCAGATCACCTCATAATTATATTTAGTGTTGATTGCCTAGGGCTTTAGTAACAGCGCTGAAATCTCTGTGGCCGTTACGAGCAACTACTTCCGAAGAGATTAAAAAAATTTAGATAGCTATCCGTCAACTCTTAATGTAATTCAGAAAAGATAATAACTCTCTAAAATAGCGTAATAAACTTGAGGTAACGAGTCAAATTACGATACTCTTATACTTAGTAGTCTCATTTATTGGTGGTTAGCGGAATAAGGGACACGGATTTGTGGGCTTAGTATTGGTTTGTTGGTCAAGATAATTATTTTCTTACTTACGCTGCCGGCTATTGTCAATTATCCGATGTTGTTGAAAGTTTTATTTCACGGATTATTGATCTTTCCTATAAACTATGATTTTACCTTGGTTTTTTGTCATCAATGAGAAAATTCCATTTTCATCATAATTTATACCTTCTATGTAGGCACAGGAGGAAATTCCATTTTCATCTATTATTTTTAAAAAGAAATCTTTATCGGAGAGTTTCTCTCCATCACAGTCTTTAGTAATTTCATATTTGTCGGATGAGATTGATCCATTTTCAATAGATCTTTCTAAAGTTCCGTCTTTAAAAAAAGTTAATCTGTCTTCAGAACTGTTTTCTAGATGCCAAGAACCAATAATCTGTTTTGCTAACTCATCTTTTGACTGGTGATCTTGGGCGCAAGCAGTGTTTGTAATTAGTAATAATATAACAGCAATTTTAAGATATTTCAAAAGTAAGTTAGTATTGAATTAATAGTTAAATTTTTAGGTAAGATTGATAGGAGTCCGTTTTATAATTAAACCATCTTATTTTATATAATTATATAACGAATCGCACTAATAAGATTTACTTAACTCTGAACAACTACAGCCTGTAAACTTTTATCACGAAAAGTTCTTAAGCTTTTCCGATCATAAAGAATAATACAGGCTATAGTATTGAACTCTTCCTAATACAAGGTTTTAATTTTGGCAAGTTTTTCCTGCCATACTTCCAGGTCGGCTTTGTGCTGAGCGATATTCTTGTGCACATCCTGTACAAGTGGATTATCATCATCTACATTGCTGAAGAACTGTAAATTGTTCTCTAGTTGCCTGATCTCTGCCTTGGTCTCTTCGATCTTCTTGGTAAGAAAATAGTGTTCATTCCTGATCTTCTTGTCATCATCAGCGTCATCAAGGGCCTGGATCTTATTCTCGTACTTCATCATCTCTGCCTTGGTGTTGTCAACATCAAGCTTCTTAAAGAGTTGATCCAACGCTTTATTAAACTTTCCTTCTATAAATCTTTTATTATAAGGTACCCGACCCACTTCCTTCCAGGAGTTGATTTTATCCTTGATAGCGGCAAGGTTTTCCTTCTTAGTGCCATCTAGGTCCAAAGATTTTACTTCATCCAATATGGCTTTTTTCTTTTCGAAAGCTTCTACTTCATCCTTATTCTCTTCATTTTTCTGAGCGTGCATGCGATCAAAATAATGATTACAGGCTTTTTTAAACTGTTTCCAGACCTTATCACTATCCTTTCGGGGTACATGTCCAACCTTCTTCCAATCGTTCTGGATTTTCTTCATGAGCGGTGTGACCGTTTTAAAGTCATCACTATCCATATTGTCTTCTGCAATTTTAATAAGTTCTTTCTTTTGCTCGAGATTATCGTATTGCTGTTTCTTCAAGTTCTTGTAATACGCGTTTTTCTTTCGATTGAATTTACGTACATGCTCTTTGAACTCATTCCAGGTTTCCTGGTTCTTGTTTCTTGGAACTTTCCCAGCCTTGAAGAATTCTTCTCGCAGAGATTCGATCTGTTTGATACTTTGCTGCCATTTATTATGGCTATCAAAATCCTGTTCTGCAATTTCCTTGATCTTGATAATGATATCTCTTTTGTTCTCCCAGTTCTTCTCGTACTGTTCGTCCAGCTGAGAAAAATATGCCTGACGCTTGTCGTGAATTTGTTTTGTGGCAGCGCTAAATCGCTTCCAGATGTCTTCACGATACTCCTTCGCTACGGGACCAAGTTCTTCCTTCCACATTTTATGTAGCATCTGCAATTCCCTGAAAGAACGATTCGTATCTTTTTCCTGCGCTAATTCTTCAGCACGGTCTATAACCTTAAGTTTTTGCTCAAGATTATGTTTAAAATCCAGGTCTCTGAATTCCCGGTTTAAATGCAGAAAATCATAGAAATTTTCCACATGATGATGGTATGTGTTCCATACATTATTATAACGATCTCTTGGAATAGGTCCGGCGCTACGCCATTTATCCTGAATTTCCTTGAAATGATTATAAGTCGTATTGATATTTTCTTCAACTCCCAGAAGTCCCTTCAATTCCTCAATAAGCTCTAAGCGTATATTCAGGTTTTGATTGAGATCTTTCTTCAGGCGTTTATAATAATCATTCCGCTTCTCACGATAATCAAAATATGTTGAACTGAATTGTTTGTTGAGGGGAGTAGAGTAGTGGAAGTCAATTATATTCCCGCCTTCAGCAAGAAACTCTTCCTTTTTCTCTTCCATTTCTTCATCGAATTTGGCATTAAATTCGGTTCTGATCTCCTGCACATGTTCTTTGATCGCCTGGACCTTCTCGGTTTTCAGCAGTCTTTCCAGTTCCTCTACAAGAGCTTCCTTGCTCATGGAATGGTAATCCTTCTTCTCTATAGTGTGTCGTTCACCAGCACTTTCATCTTCACTTTCTTCAGCAACAGAGTTCTCCATGTCTTCCTCATGACTCCCGCTGCCTTTCTGATTCTCCCCAACAACTGCTTCACCAATATCACTATCAAGATCTTCATCCTGTTCTTCAGTATTTGCCGCCGTTTTCCTGTTTTCAGATTCTGAAACGATCGCATCTTCATGATCTGTAGATTCTGAAACTTTTCGAACAGATTTGTTTTCAGGTTCTACAGATTCATTGTTCTTCTTTACCGGATAAGTATCTCCGTCTCCTTCCATGGCCGTATACGGATCTTTATCTGGATCTGTCTTTTCTATTTTCTTTTGATCTGAAGTTGCCCTTCCTGAAGCAGATTCATGAACGATTGCATCTTCATGATCGGTCCCGTCATCACCTTTTCGTTCAGATTCCTGCTGAAGATTTTCAGAGTTATCGTTCGGGTCATTCAAAGAATGATCTGTGGAACCGGAGGTCTTTTTGGAGTCCTTTTCATGGTTCTCAGACATTTCATTTTTCTTGTTCTCATTTTCTGTAGTAGACATATCTTTCAATGTTAGGGTTCTTCAAAATCGAATTATTCTGAAAGATAACAACTCCACTAAAATTGGACAAGGGAATGATTCTATTTATAAACAGAATGAAGCATTAGGAGTCGAATTAAGAATTCCAGATGGACCAGCTTTTTTCAGCCTGAAGTTCCAACATTCTATAACCATTTAAGGTTTTTGCGCCACGTTCAGAAGCTAGCTTCATGAGCCTGGTTTCTTCCGGATTATAGATAAGATCAAAGATGATATGTTGGCTGGAAATACCTTCAAGAGGAATATCAGGATAACGTTCGGTTTCAGGAGAAGTGCCTAGAGGTGTTGTGTTTATTACCAGCTTGTTATGACTAATTAATTCAATGCTTAGTTCACTATATGATAGCGTGTTTTCCGAAGAATTTCTGGAGATAAACTGGTAGGGAACTGACAGTTTGTCAAGAGCATAAGCGACGGCTTTTGAAGCTCCTCCGGTTCCCAGAATAAGAGCAGAGTTATGGAAACTTTCCAAGTGATTTTCGAGTGATTTCTTGAAGCCAAAATGGTCTGTATTATAACCGGTGAGCTCACCGTTCTTTGAAATTTTGATAGTATTCACAGCGCCTATTTTTTGCGCTTCAGAGTCAAGATGATCTAGAAATGGAATTACTTTTTCCTTGTAGGGAATGGTTACATTCAATCCGGAAACTTGCGTAGTTTTGAAAATTTCGGGAAATTGATTAATGCTTTCAAGATCAAAATTGATATACCTGGCATCGATATTTTTATTGCTGAATTTCTTGCTGAAGTAGTTTCTGGAAAAAGAATAATCTATGTCTTTTCCAACGAGTCCAAAAGTTCTCATTTTTCCGAAGTAATTTTTTCGTACCAGGCGAGTCCAAGTACAATGCTAATTCCTATTCCTATACAAAAGATTGCCGCGAAAGTTTCTACCTGATCGAATTGTGGCCAGTATCGATCGTAATTGTCGATCACCTTATTTCCGTTCCTATCAATAAGAACTTTACCCTGTTCACCAATTTTATAAACTTTCTCCTTCCATGGCCATACAACTCCAAGGGAGCCTGTGATAAAACCAATGATGACTGCAAAAGTTTCTTTTTTTCTAGTCTTCAGTACATATCCAAGCAAATGAGATAATGAAACCAGTCCGGCCAGAGACCCGATGGCGAAGACGGCCAGTACTTTGAGCATTTGAATTCTTTCCGCATTTCCAGTCCAGGAGAAGTCCATCAATAGAATGTCTGCCATCGTATCATAGAGCGCATTAACAGAGTCTACCAGCAACAGGACATAATTCCCCACCAGAATCAAAATAAAGCTGCCTGAGAGACCCGGAAGGGTCATGCCCGACACACTTATCATTCCGCAGATAAATACAAACCAGAGATTGTCGTTTTCTCTTGCAGGTTCCAGGAAACTAATGGCTATTCCGGCAATGATCCCGAGTACTGCAAATACAATGGAATTACGATCCCAGTCTTCAAAGTCCTTACTAATGTAATAAATAGAGCCAATGATCATTCCGAAGAAAGCCGACCACACGTATAGTTCGTAGTGTATAATGAGATAATCCAGAATCTTGGAAACACTAAAATAGCTAATGAGCATCCCAAGAATTAACAGGAATAAAAATTTCCCGTTGATATAATGATAAAGGCTTCTGAATCTACCAGAGATCAAAAGCTTAAAGGCTTTGAAGTTTACTTTTTGTAATGAATAGATGAACTCTTCATAGAATCCGGCAACAAAGGCAACAACGCCACCAGACACGCCAGGAACTTTGTTCGCAGCGCCCATAGCCAGACCTTTTAGAATCAGCAGGAACTTATCTGTGAAGGTCCTAGTCTGCTGCATTGGCATTTTCAGGTTTATTACCGGCAAGCATTTCCAGACCTAAAATGAGGAAGAACCCGGCCAGCATAAGTGCGACAGACCAAAATGTTTGTGGATCTCCGTCGAAGTTCCATGGTAATACTGAAGCTTCCTTAAGAACAACCTTTTTTTCACCATACATCGCGGTTTCCAGAGTTTCTTTCCACGGCCAGATCTTGTTCAGTGAACCAGCAATAAAGCCGGTAAGAACCGCAAGGGTAATACTACTATAGTGAACGAAAAGCCATTTCAGGATCTTTGAAAATGTAAGCAATCCAAAAACTGCTCCAACACCTACAATACCTATTGTCTTTAGATCAAAATCATGAGCTGCTTCTGTGATAGACTTATAAGCACCTAGCAATACCAGAATAAAAGCGCCTGAAATTCCCGGAAGGATCATTGCACATACGGCAAGTGCTCCGGCAAAAAATAAAAACAAATAGGAATTACTGGCGGAAAGTGGTGGCAGGCTAACGATATAGAATGCAACTGCAGCACCAATGACCAGTGCTAAAACGATCTTCCAGGTCCACTTTGGGATTTGTTTACCTACAAACCAAATACTGGCAACCACAAGGCCGAAGAAAAAGGACCAGATTAGAACCGGATGATTCTCGAGCAAGTAATTTGCAACACGCATCACACTAAATATGCTAACGAGAATACCTGCAAAAAGAGCTACGATAAAATTACCATTCAGCTGTTCCCACATGGCCTTAAAGCCGTTTGCTTTCCAGGTAGAAAGCAACCCAAGATTCACTCCACTAATGGTGGTGATCAACTCTTCATATATACCTGAAATAAATGCGATAGTACCGCCGGAGACTCCGGGAACAACATCTGCGGCTCCCATAGCCATTCCTTTAAGGCTTATCTTTAGATAGTCCACTAAACTGCGTTGCATCTTAGAATTTTATGATTTTGCTCAAAGGTAGCAAAATTACTAAGAGAGCTTTACGAAGGAATTTATAATTTGTTTGATGCTTTTTCGCTCGAAAATATTCGGGAAAAGTTCTTCTATGATGATGTAATATTCTGAGTCGGTTTTCAAGGCATTATTCAAATGAAAATAACCCTTGTCACCATTATTTGTATTGAAATATAAACCGGCAAGACGATATTCGACTTCCGCAGTACCCGGGTAAAATTCCAGAGCCTGCATCATGCTGGAAATTGCAGTTTCATATTCTCCCAGTCCAATCAGGATATCACATCTTCTAATCCAGGTTTCTAATTCGTAATTCCCCAACTCAAGACTTTTTTTATAGCCTTGCTCAGCCTCCTCCGGGAAATTCAGTCTACTGTTGATCTTTGCGTAACGCTTCCAGTAAAGAACATTTTCCTCGTCTATATTGATCGCTTTATTAATATAATATAAAGCCTTTGGGAAGTTTAGTTTTTTGATATAGAAGTCAGTAATCGCGATCCAGCCTTTATCGAGTAAAGGATCCTCATGCACGGTTTGCTCGTAATTTTTGATCGCGAAATCATCACAACCAAGTTTTTCAAAACATTTACCAATTCTTAAATATGCGAATGATGTAGGATCATCGAGTTCCAGAGTAATATTATAGTTTTCGATGGCCTCATTGTAACGCTTTAATTTCTCAAGAACCTTTCCTTTTTCCAGGTAGGCTCCCACGAACCTGTCATCACTAATAATGGCAAAATCAAAAGCTGCCAGTGCTTTAGTGTAGTTCTTCAGGTCAAAATACTGCTTTCCAACCTGGTGCCAGGCTACTTCGCAATACGGGTGCTTGTCCAGATATAGATTCAGGTAATCAATAGCCTCCTCTTTCTGTTCAAGAAAATCGAAGCAATACATGATGTTATAAAGTGCGGAGTAATCTTCATCATCTGCCTCAAGGCATTTCATAAAGCTATATTTCGCATTTTCAAAATCTTCGAGAAACAGATATTCCATCCCGATGAGCGAAAATATTTCTGCATCTTCAAGCGTGATCTCCAAAGCTGCTTCCAGCATGGTAATTGCTTCAGCATGCATATCTCGCTTAGAATAGATCTGAGCCTTTTGAATGTAGATCTCTTCGTTGGAAGATTCCAGATTTTTCAGTTCATTAAGTATGCTGTCTGCAAGATCCAGTTTATCTTCAAAAACAAGGATCTCAACTTTGTATAATCTTAGATTTACTGAAGTAGGATGCTGGGCGAGACCCAATTTCACCGCTTTTTTAGCAAGAGCTATCTTGCCATTCTCTATGTAATGGTTGATGATATTCTCAAATTCGTTCGAATCGAAAAAAAGAACGTCATTGGTCTTTAGCATGGATTCGAAGCGATCAAGAGAGAAATTATCTTCTTCGTTATGGCTCAATTGCATAAGAGAGTGATTATGGGATTTCTACTGTTATTAAAGTTAAAAAGGAATAAGGGCAATAGGTACGCCCGCTTGCATTGTTGTTAACAAATTAATTAACAGCTTCAATATTGCTATTTAACTCTTCCAGTATGTCAACAATAATGCCACATCCTTTCAAAATTTCTTCAGAAGATATTGTCAGGGGCGGAGTGATCCTTACGGCTCGCTTTTCGAACAATAACCAGAATAAGATCAATTGTTCATCTTTAGCTCTAAGCACCAGCTGGTCTGCAATTTCGGCAGACTTTAATATAATTGCCAGCATTAAGCCTCTCCCTCTAACTTTTTCAATGAGCGGATGTTGTAAATGTTTTCTGAAGAGCTTTTCCTTTTGTAGTGTTTCAGAAATAAGGTTTGTGCTAAGGAGTTCTTTTAAAGTAGCAAGTGCTGCTGAAGCAATTAAAGGATTGCCACCAAATGTTGTGATATGTCCAAGTTTTGGATTGTCCATAAGTAGATCCATGACCTCTTCTGAAGCTGTGAAGGCTCCAATTGGCAATCCTCCGCCCATTCCTTTTCCCATTACCAGGATATCAGGAACAAGTCCGAAATTTTCGAATCCAAATAATTTACCGGTCCTTCCAAAACCAGGTTGTATCTCATCAAGAATAAGTAATGCGCCTACTTCTTCACAACGTTTTTTTACTTTCAGAAGATAATCATCTACAGGCTGAATAAATCCGGCTCCACCCTGGATTGTCTCCAGAATTACGCATGCTGTATGTTCGTTGATATTTGAAAGGTCATCCGTGGAGTTGAATTCTATAAATGAAACATCTCCTATCAAAGGTTTAAAAACCTTTACCCTTTCTTCAAAATCCATCAGACTTAAGGAGCCCATCGTATTACCATGATAGGCGTGCCTTGCAGCAATGATCCCTGTTCTTCCAGTAGCCCTTCTGGCCAGTTTCAGTGCACCTTCGATCGCCTCAGTTCCGCTATTTACGAGATAGGTTTTAGATAGCGAACCAGGTAAATTTTTAGCAAGCAATTTACTAAGCTCTACCGCCGGAGCCTGTGCATATTCGCCATAAACCATTACATGCAGATACTTTTCAGCCTGCTCTTTGATAGCATTTACCACTGCAGGATGCGAGTGACCAAGAGTACAGGCAGATACGCCAGCAACGAAATCAAGGTATTCTTTGCTATCACTTGTCTTTATATAACTACCAGTGGCACTTTCTACTTCTAATGCCAGTGGGTGAGGAGTGGTTTGAGCCTGAAACTTTAAAAAATCTTCCTTCATTCCTGGTTGCCAGTTAGAGTGTCCTTAACAGGTTTTGCAATTGGTTCAATAGCGTCCTTAAGTGAATCCTGAACCTTTTCGTTTTTATACTTCAGAGAATCTTTAGCTCTATTCTTTAGAATTTCTGGTTTGAGTCTGGAATTTTGATCCAGTAGGAGGTCGTCCTTCTCGCGTTCTTCAAAAAATTCCTCAGGAGCTTCAGGCATTTCGATACCTTTGATCTTGGTAAGTTCTGGTACAGGTTTTCCTTCAAACAATCCTTCTTTCGAAATAATTCTTTCATCACCGCGCCAGTTAAAACCAGCTAAGGTTCTTTGGTTTTGAGGAACTTCATCTTCTGGAGGCATTTTACCCTGAACAGCATTTAAATAATCTATGAATTCGATCTGCTGATCCTGAAACAGGATACGTATATAACTGGCAAGAGTCTTATTGATCGATATAAGTGCGCCTTCATCGTTTCTCAAATAATTGAGAGTTTCAGTGTTCTTATCAATAATAACTTCCCGTAGTTGATTATCTTCAAAATATCCTGTGAGAATCTTTCCTTTCAACTGGTTGTATCCTTCTATGGTATCCTTCTGAATTAAAAAAGCATTGTCAAATACCAGCAGACTATCCAGTTGTTCAGTTTCAGGATTGGATTGAAGGTGAATGCTATCACCACTCATTTGATTGAGCCCCGACCATAAAACAGGTTTTTTATCACCAAAACGACCAAGATTGATCAATTTTGAAAGTCCGCTTTGTTGATCTGAGTATATTGAATCACTACGCCCGCTCATTGGATTTTCACCGGTTTGATCTTCTTTTAGAATTCGAACGTCATAGAAACCACGAATAATTCTATGTTCAGGTTTCCCAGTGATCATAATGGTATCACTATGGATAAACAGGGTGTCTCTTTCCTGTAAGCTTGCGGCAAGTGCTCTTTTGGTTATAAAAACAGAATCTTTATCCCTATAAACTTCAGCATAATGACCGGTTACTTTGCTTTGGTTTATAGTGTCGATGACCTGTATATTATTTGTGGCAGATGCAAAACTGGATTCACGATCGAAATACAGACTGTCCCCCTTCAGGACTCGATTTTCATAATCTATCCTCGAGTTTTTAACGAAATAACCATTATCTGCTCTGGTATCATAAAATCCGCGTTCGCAGTAAACCGTGCTGGTTTCACTTTTGATCGTTGAAGGTCCATATAGGTAAGCGTAACCACTCTCAGAATAAAAATCAAGTTGTTCAGAGTTTATAGTATATTCCGGGTTAGTGACTACTACTTCATCAACAAAACTGTATTTGTTTTGTTCCATGTAATAGCGGCCAATCCTACTGGTAAGTACACTCGCAGTATCCCGAACCTTACCACCACTTCTGTAATATGCTTCCTGTTTTAGTCTGTCGAAGAACAAACTGTCGGTTTCAAGGGTGGTTTGAGGTCTTTTCATTAATACTTTTCCGCTGGCAAAGGCAAATTCGGTATCACCATTATATTCGGCATAGTTGCTGGTCATACTTACACTGTCACCTTGCTGCATTCTAATATTACCATAAGCCTTGAAGAAATTGGCTTCTTTATAAAAAACTGCATTATCGCACCATACTTCAATTCCATCGTGATCAAAATATACCTGGTTATCGATTTTACTCAATATAAGAGCCCCAGGATACCTGGCTTCATTTTTTAAAGTTCTATCAGATTCATAGTTGATTTCCTGACTATTTTGTGCCATTCCTACCTGAAAGAAGATCACACAAAGAAGTACGCTAAAGATGTTTCGCAATGCAGATATTTTTTTCAAAAGTACTCAAAATTTATATGCCCTTAATTTTATACATAAACGTGGTGTGGTAAGATCAGGTATGCTAATTTGTCTTAAAATAAAATCTTGATTTTATCAAATTTCTTAAAGCTTTCAAAATTTTAAGGCTTTTAAGACAACCTTAACGATTGGATTAAAACTGAATTGCCTTTCCCTTCGTAAGTTTCCATAGAAACTAAAATTTTAATCATGAAAAAACCCTTAGTGAAGGTAGATGTAGTTGATGCATCACCGAAAAATTCGAACAAGAATTCGCGTAGGAAGTTCATTAAATTAGGTGGTCTAGGTATAGCCGGTTCCAGCTTTTTATTGTACGGATGTAGCGATGATGATTTATTTAACCCAGGCGGAGATGTAGGAGGACCAGATCCAGTGGATCCGGATCCAACAGAGCCACCAGTAGATGCAGTATTTGATCTAGGAAGCGGAGATTTGGGTATTCTTAATTACGCATATGCTTTAGAGCAATTGGAAGCTGCATTTTATACTGCTGTAAGAGGTGGTGACTATTATGCAGGCGCTCCACAAGAAGAAAAAGATCTAATGGATGATCTTTACAACCATGAAGTTATACACAGAGAATTTTTTAGAACAGCTATAGCCGCAGCAACCGTTGATACTCCGGAGGCAATGTTGCCGGATTTGGAATTTGATTTAAGTTCTGTTGATTTGTCTAGTAGAGATCAGGTACTAGCAACTGCAATGGCACTTGAGGATACTGGAGTCGGAGCATACAATGGTGCTGGAGATCGTATTGCTGATCCTGCTTACCTATTATTAGCTGGTAAAATTGTATCAGTAGAGGCTAGACACGCGTCTGCTATTAGATCATTAATTAATCCAGACTCTGCAGATTTCGCAGGTGATGACGTTATTACTACAGATACAGGTTTAGATCTTGCTTACGATCCAGCAGAAGTATTTGACATTGCAGGTGGATTTATTGTAACTGATTTCACAGCTAATGAGCTGCCTGAACCAATGACTGGAGCGTAATCTATTAAAATCTAAAAAAAACATTATGAGTATAATAAAATTATTAGATGAATTTTCATCTGAAAAATTAACTACCAAATCAAGTTCGAGGCGAGAAATGTTCTCTACTCTTGGTTCATTTGGAAAAAAGGCTGCTATGGCTGCTGTACCTTTTGGATTAGCGAGCACTAAGGCTAACGCAATGTTTCAGGATAGCGGTAATGCTGCAGTAGACGCTTTACAATTGGCTTTAACATTAGAGTATTTAGAAGCTGAATTTTACAGATTAGCTCTTGATTCTGGAGTTCTTCCATCTGGAAGACCAGAAACTGTATACATGCAGATTTATAAGCACGAGGATGCACACGTAGAATTTTTAAAGGCTGGATTAGAAGGTGCAGGAGCAACTCCGGTATCTATGCCTAATTTTGACTTTACTGCTGGTGGCGCTTTTGACCCATTTAACGATAATGGAATTGGTCAGGACACTGCCTATGCGCAATTATTAGCTTTAGCTCAGGCTTTCGAAGATACTGGGGTAAGAGCATATAAAGGACAGGCTGCTAATCTTATGGGAACAGCATTCTTAGAACCAGCGCTTCAAATTCACTCTGTAGAGGCTCGTCATGCTTCTGAAA
>NZ_CAJWRQ010000083.1 GCF_913046405.1 uncultured Christiangramia sp. | reverse complement strand
ATTCCCAGCAATTCAGGTATTTTATGAAACAGATGATGGGGTTTCCTGCGTTCACACTAATCAAAGAATATTTAACAATATTGAGGATGAAATTGCCAACCAAAATTTAAATGGCCTGCAAACTGGTTTCGATGTGTATTTAGATGATACAAATTTTTCATTTTTAACATTTATAAATGGGCCTGTTGAACTAAAAAATAGAAAACTAGAAATATTTTTTTATAATCACAACGGAGAGGAGTTTAAATATAAGAAATTTTATAAAAAAATTAACGGTTATCAAACCATTTTCATCGATTTTAGAAATTGTGATGGTCTTAAGGAATTTCTGGGAGGGAAAAGTGGTTTTTGTAAAGTTTTAAGCCCAACTAAACATTCATTTAACAGGATACTTGCAGGAACTTTAGGGCTTGGGTTGCTTTTATACATTTTTGTAAATATAGGTATGGTTATCGGCATTATTCCAGTAGTTGGCGCTCCCTTGCCTTTGTTAAGTTTTGGCGGCACATACATAGCATCATTGATGATAGGGTTTGGCATTCTAATGTCTATAAATGCACATAAAAAAAGGATGGCCTAATTGATGGAGATAGTAACTCGTTTTTTAATTGCCATCTTAATTATATTAAGTTTCTCTTTATTTTCCTTAAAGTTCTTGTAGAATTGGTAGTGATGAGGTAATTGCTGCCCTGTTCTTGAATTTACGATGTACTGAACCCCTTTTTTCTCCCAGGCTTCCAGTTTTTTTCCTTCCGGAAATCTTGATCCAAAATCTGAAACTGATGCAAGCGTAATAAGTTTGGTGATTCGTTTGTCCTGAGCCGACTTTAATACAGTGATTCCTCCACCTCTGGAATGACCTATCAAACTAATATCTGAAGGATCCAGGTGTTGACCGAATTTGAAAGTTGGTAATAGAAGTGAGTCAATAACAGATTGTAGATCGTCCAGCTCAATGGTATAATTATTATCCCCAAATGCTTCTATCTGGTAGAATTCCGTTGGATTTTCTGGACTTGTTCCATTGTGACTAAAATTAAACTTCACAAAGAAATAGCCTGCTTCAGCAATTAGTTCGCCCATTTTATCCCAGGCACCCCAGTCCTTAAAACCTTTATATCCGTGACAAAAGATCACCACCGGTTTTGGTTTTCCATCATCCTTGAAAATAAGGTCCATTGGAATTGGTTTGTTGTGACGACCCTCGATGATGATATTCTGTTCCTTAGAAACTTCCATAGTGTTTTTTAATTTCTTTTTCGATAAATGGAATTTCTGGATTGCAGATCTCCATTATTAATTTTTTTAGCTCTTTCTGAAAATTTTCCAGGGTTTCTTCCTGAATCAAATAGTCTGGTTTTTTGTCAATTTTCAGCTGAAATTTAAGAAATCCTGATCTAAGATTCTTGAAAGATATGATTCCTGCTTCAGCTGGGAATTTAAGATCTTTCTCAAGTGATATCAAGGTGGCGTAAGTTAAAACCTGAAAGCTTTTTGCGAATTTGTCATAATCTTTTGTTATTTCACTCCAGTCCTTTACGATCAGGTCTTTCGATTCGACTTTTCCGGTCTTGTAATCCACGATTCTGGTCACTCCATCCGTTTTTTCAACCCGGTCTACTTTACCTCTCAAATAAACCGGAAATTGCAGATGATCTATTGGTAATTGGACTTTAAGATCTTTTTCGATCTGTAATATTTGAATATCACTACCATTTTCCAGTCTCTTAATTTCAAAATTCAGAAAATTGCGCATATATCTTTTAGCTACTTCGAAGATCAGTAAATTCCGGCCTTTATCTAATGGCGCCTTGCTATAATTTTCTGCAAATTCTTTTTCGATCAGTGTGTTCGCTTCTTTTTTAAATCTTTCAACAAGTTCTGTGGATAGTAATTCTCCTTCCAGTGGTTTGTATAGGTTTTCCAGTGCGTTATGTACTACTGTTCCCAGTGTATTAAAAGCCACTGTTTCTTCCACTTCTTCCTGATCTCTCACTCCCAGCACATACTGGTTATAGAAATCCAGCGGATTGCGCATATACGTAGTTAATGCTGATGGTGAAAATCCTGAGGCAGCAAGACTCCTGATCTTCTCCATCATTCGCGGAGTTTTCTCTACCTTTCTTAACTTTTGGCCGTTAGCGGGTACCATCGGGCTAATAAGATGCTGGGTGATATGGTGCGCTGGAATATTTTCTATCTCCAACTGAGTGATGAATCTGGACTTCTCTCCAGAGTTGAGTCCGTCTGCTTCTGTATTATATAATAGAAAAACCTTTTTTGCGCGTTGTAACAATCGGTAAAAATGGTACGTATACACCGCATCCTTTTCCCGGTAGGTAGGCAGTTTATATTCCTGTTTTAGATCATAGGGAATAAATGAATTTTCTGATTTTCCTGCAGGCAGTGTACCTTCGTTAAGAGAGGTTATAATCACAGTTTCAAAGTCAAGTGCCCGTGACTCAAGCATTCCCATAAGTTGTAATCCTTTAAAAGGTCTACCCTGGAAGTCCAGCGTTTCAGTACTTACCAGTTCCTTATAAAAGTCATGTAAAGACCTGATCGTTTTTATATGGGTAAACTTCTCATTCAGAGTTTCCAGTTTATTGAAGAGTTGGTAGAAATGATATAAGAACTCTAGAGAAATCCTATCTTCTTTCGCCTTTAAATGTACTTTAAGAATCTGTATGAGTTCCTGTACATCCTCAGAAAATCTGGTAACCGAATCGTTTTTCGGTTTAAAACATAGTTCAGCTATTCTTCGATTTTCATCCTTGAATTCTCCCAGAATTTCTTCAGACTTCAAATAAACAAGGTTGTCTTTATTGATTTTTTTTATCAACCTATCTGCATCAGCTGAAATGATTTCATACAAAGCCGGATGATTTATGATCCCAAGAACATCTTTATAATAATGATCCTTACTTGTTGAGATATGAATATTAAAGATATTTTCAAAAAGAGAGCTTACAGGTGCATTATCTATGGGGAAACCCATAGTTACATTCAAATCATTTATATGATCTGGTAGTGAGCTTAAAACGGGTAATAAGAGGTCTTCTTCGCCAAGTACTATCGCCGTATTCTCCAGTTCTTCGGAAGTGAGAGCGGTAATGATCTCGCCTAGATATTTTGCTTGCCCAATATTTTTAGGTACGCCAATGAGCTGAATATCCTTTTCTTCGGAATACTTATTGTTAAATTCAGGCTTTGGGTTTTGCTGGTAAAATTTCCAGTCTTGGAGGTATTGCCGCAGGAACAAAGAAGCACCATGTTCACGATCTTTGTAGAAATGCTCGTCAAGATCCCAGAAAACTTCAGCTTTATTCTTCTCCAGCATGAATTGAATGATATACTGTTCTGAAGCATTTAAAGCATTGAAACCAATAAAAACATGCTTTGAAGTTATACCGGCCGAATATTCCTCGATGTTCTCTGATGCCTTCCGATAAATAAGGCCCTGATATCCCTGTTCTTTTTCCAGCAACCTGTTGGCAAGGGATTCATAATAATCTGGAAGTCTTTTCCAAAAAGCGAGGTATTTCTCGATCAATTCTGTTTTTTTTTCTTGAAGATACCAGTGTTTTATATCCTGTATACCTGAGAGGTAATCAAAGAAAGGTTTATGATCGATCAGGTATCGGTCTATTTCATTAAAATCATGAATAAGACTTTGCGCCCAGGTCACGAAGGTTTCGAATGTTTCCTGTTCATTTTCAGGAGTTAGTTCTTTATAAACGTTATAAAATTCGAAAAGGGTGACGGTATTGTCAATTCCCTGTAGTTTCGAGATGACCTCTGTAAACTCTTCAATACTATAGATCGTAGGTGCGAAGATGGTTTCTTCTGTGATCGCAGCCAGTTCTTTAAGTAAATAAGCACCGGCCCTTTTGCTGGGAAGAATAATGACCAGCTCAGAGATTTTTGGATTGGTAGCCCTTAGGTTTTCCAGGACTTCGCAGATGAATGATTTCATAGCCCTAAAATAAAAAACGCCCCGCAATGCGGAGCGTTTTCTTATATGAATAATTCAATAATTAGTTCATTGACTCTTCATTAGACTTGTCTTTCATCTCTTTGTCTTTGTCAAGAGAGATTTCAACACGTCTGTTATCCTGTCTTCCTTTTGCAGTACTGTTAGTAGCAATTGGTTGAGTTTCACCATATCCTTCAGAAGTCAATCTGTTAGAAGGTACACCATTCTCTTCAAGGAAAGTGGCTACAGAAGCAGCACGTTCTTTAGAAAGATTCATGTTGTAAGAATCACTTCCTGAGCTATCTGTGTGACCTCCAATGTGGAAGATAGTTTGTGGATACTCATTCATGATATCTACGATAGACTTAAGAGCTTCTTCAGATTCAGTTCTGATAGTTGCTTTGTTCAAGTCAAAAAGTACAGTCTTAGAATATTCGTTAAGTTCTGAAATTACTTCAGCAGTTGGTTCTGGACATCCATTAGATGCAGCAACACCAGCTACTTCAGGACAGTCATCATCCTTATCTAGGATTCCGTCACCGTCAGTATCAGGCCATGGGCATCCATTGTTTTCAGCTGGACCAGCTTCTTCAGGACACTCATCTTCGTCATCTCTTACACCATCACCGTCAGCATCAGGACAACCGTTCATTTCAGCAAGACCTGCAACTTCAGGACAATCATCATCAGGATCAGCTACACCGTCACCATCAGAATCAGGACATCCGTCAAATTCAGCAAGACCAGCTTCGTTAGGACATGCATCCTGACGATCTTCGATCCCGTCACCATCAGAGTCTGGGCAACCGTTGAACTCAGCAAGACCTGGTTGTTCTGGACACTCATCATCTTTATCATATACTCCGTCACCGTCAGTATCAGTTCCACCGAACATGAACTTAACACCAGCAGCATGTTGGAAGTGAGAAGCCATTTCAGCTTCAAATACGTGCTTGTACTTAGATTCTACAGTAAGAGCGATGTTATCTGAAAACCAGAAGTTCAATCCTACTTTACCGTTAAGAGTTGCAGCATCTAGGTTAGAGATATCTTCCCCATCCTGGTCACCAATCCAAGTGTAACCACCACCAACTCCAACAACAGGATCAATCCATCCGTCATTAAGTAGTGCTCTAAGGCTGTAATCTAATCCAAGGTCAACACCATAGTAAGAAAGATCCTGAACTCCTCTATCACCATACTTGTCGATCTGGTTAATAGTACCACTCAATTCTCCTACAAATCCTGCACCAATATATCTGGATACAGAAAGCTTAGAAACCGATGGAAGAATGTTCCAGTGATCTCCGGTATTAAAATACTGGTCGAACCATCCACCTAGAGGAGCATCCTCACCGGTTGGATAAAAATCGACTGCATTGGCACCAATACCAATTGCCCAAGGGTTGTCAGCATCCTGTGCCTGAGCCGTAGTTAAGCCCAAAAACAGCAAAGAAGCCAATACAATTTTGCTAAGATGTTTCATATTTAATAGTTTAGTTTTAAGTGTTAATAGTAAGCAAAAGTATATGCTTAATGCATATTAACAAAAGTAAAAATAATAAAGTTTTCTTAATTAGAGCGCGATTCCAAAGGGTTTTCAGCCTTGTTAACAACTGGTTTTCAATGAAATCAGCCTTCTTCAATCATTAAATAAGAAGTTAATTTTAGCTAATCACTCCTAATTCCTTTCCAACTTTGGTAAATGCCTGAATTGCTTTGTCCAGATGTTCCTTGTTATGTGCAGCAGATAATTGGACTCTAATTCTTGCTTTTCCCCTTGGAACCACAGGATAGAAGAATCCTATCACGTAGATTCCCTCATCAAGCAACTTATCTGCCATATCCTGGGATAATTTTGCATCATGAAGCATTACCGGTACAATTGCTGCTTCGCCATCAATGATCTCGAAACCGGCATCTTTAACACCTTTTTTGAAGTAAGCAGTATTCTCTTTTAACTTCTGTCTTAAACTGGAATCATTTTCCAGCATGTCAAATACTTTAATGGATGCTCCTACGATCGCAGGGGCCAATGAGTTTGAAAACAGGTAAGGTCTTGATCTTTGTCTTAATAGTTCAATGATCTCTTTTTTAGCAGTGGTGTAACCTCCCATGGCGCCACCAAGTGCTTTTCCTAATGTACCCGTGATAATGTCTACTCTCCCAAGAACATTCTTTTCTTCCAGTGTACCAATTCCTTTCTCGCCAATAAAACCGGTGGCATGGCATTCATCGATCATTACTAACGCATCATATTTATCTGCCAGATCGCAAATAGCGTCCAATGGAGCAACAAGGCCATCCATGGAGAACACACCATCTGTCACGATCATTTTAAAACGAGCACCTTTTTCGTTGGCTGTCTTTAATTGCTCTTCAAGATCTTTCATGTCACCATTTTGATAACGATAACGTGCAGCTTTACATAGTCTCACCCCATCAATAATGGAAGCGTGATTTAGTGAATCTGAAATAATAGCATCTTCCTTAGTAAGCAGTGGCTCAAAAATCCCTCCGTTGGCATCAAAACATGCAGCATACAAGATTGTATCTTCAGTTCCGTAGAAATCTGCGATCTTTTGCTCCAGTTCTTTATGAATATCCTGGGTTCCACAAATAAAACGTACACTGGACATTCCAAAACCATGAGTATCCATAGTGTCTTTTGCAGCCTGTATCACCTCAGGATGCGAAGATAATCCCAGGTAATTGTTCGCACAAAAGTTGATCACTTCCTGCCCGGTAGATATTTTGATTACCGCGTCCTGAGGTCCGGTAATGATTCGTTCTTTTTTGAAGAGTCCGTCGTTTTTGATCTCCTCAAGTTCTTTTTCTAAATGCTCTTTTATTTTTCCGTACATATCAATATTTTAATTTTCACTCTCGTGCAAAGTTATAATTCTTTTATACAATCCTTATCTGAACCGGTTCGTTCGTATATACAAGCAGAGATTTCTCCACTTCATAACCCATATTGGTCATGGCTTTCGCGTATTCTGAAACCTGGCGGGTATGAGTATCCACAAATCCACCGGTCTTATAATCTATAATGGTGATCTTATTATTACTGAAGTTCAATCTGTCTGGACGCAATCGGTTACCATCCTGAGTAATGATCTCCTTTTCATTCTTGTTTTGCACATCTTCTGCAAACAAATGCTTCAGTTCTTTGTGCTGAATGATCTTTTCGATGGTGGCAGAGATCTCTGTCCTTGATTCTTCCCTTATTAATCCTGAATTTACAGCCCAGTCCATGGCTTTTTCAAGATCTTGAGATGAATTGATCCTGGCCAGGATTTCGTGAGCAATTTCACCTTTTTCGATAGCCTCCTGCTGCTTTGTATCCCACATTGCACCAGATCTCGTTACGATATTTACAGCTTTGTTCTGAACCGGGGACGTATAGAATTGTTCCGGGAAAATAGAAGTTTTTCCTTTTTTCTCTTCGGAAGAATACTTTAACTTTTCTCCAAATTCGCAAACCAGAGAATCGTCATATTTAGACTCAGATTCCAGGAAGTTTTTCAGTATTCCTGAAATATTGAGGGTCTTCTTATCTGAAGATTCGTGACTGGTCATAATATATAGCTGTTCCGCAGCTCGTGTACAGGCAACATAGAGTAAATTCAACGTATCCAGCTCATTTTTGCTCAATAGGTCATTATATTTCTCAACCGCTTCCTTATTCCAGTTCAGTAATTTTTTAGAAGCACTTACATAAGCCAGCGGAATATTTTCATCTGGAACGCTCAACCAGAGGTTTTCCATTCGCGTATTTTGCAGGTCTGCATCTGCAAAAGGATAAATGACTACAGGAAATTCAAGACCTTTCGACTTATGGATGGTCATGATCTGTACGGCATCATCGGTTTCTGGAACCACAATGCTTAGCCTGTCCTTTTTCCGTTCCCAGAGTTCAAGAAAAGAATGCAGACTGTTGGATGTTTTTTGAGCAGATTCAAATATAAAATCCAGGAAAAACTGGATGTACGCATTGGATTGCTGTACAAGTTCAAAACTTCGAATGATATATTCTGCGGCTTCGTAAATCGACAATCTTTTGATCTCCATGAGATCAAAGCTTACCAATTGAGAATCCAGCCAACCCAGAAACTCCTGTCCATTTTTAGGCAAATGCTCCACAAGTACCGGGAAACTTTCTTCTTCGGAAATGTATCGCGGTGATAACTGCTCGTAAATCTTCAGTTTTAGCTGATCGTCTTCGGGATACAGGGAAAACTTCAGTAGATCTGCAATTAATTTAACTTCCGAAGATTGGGAAACCAGAAGCGTTTCAGAAGAAATTACTGAAATTCCCTGTTCCGAAAGATATTCAGCAATCGCAATTCCTTCTTTTTTACGCCTGGTGAGAATGCAGATATCCTGCTTGGAATAGCCTTGCTCCTCCAGTTCTTTGATGGTTGCGAAGATCTTTTGAGGATAGACTTCCAGTTGCTCTTCAGCATTTTTCGCCTCTACAAAACTTACGTTCACATAACCAAATTCACCTTTTTTAGGCGATTGTGCTGAATTCTTAAATAAATCGGCATATTCAGGATGTGTTAAAAGGGTCGCAGCATACTGAAAAAAGCTATTATTGAAGTTCACCACGGTGGATCCACTTCTAAAATTATTCGGAAGGTTCTCAAGAACCTGTTCTACCTGAAACGGACTCGTCTTTTTATTGCTAAGGTCGATAAGTTGTTCTGCCCGGCCACCTCGCCAGCGATAAATACTCTGCTTGGCGTCACCCACGATCGTAATACCAGATGCTTCTTCGCCCTGACTAAGATTATGGCTTATAAGTGGCACCAGGTTTTCCCATTGCATGGTAGATGTATCCTGGAATTCATCAATAAAATAATGCTGGTAACGTTCTCCAAGTCGTTCATAAATAAAAGGAGCCGGTTGATCTTTTACCTGTTCACTTATTTTTGGATTAAATTCTGAAATAAGAATCACATTTTTTTCTTTCTTAATCAGCTCTATTTCCCGGTTTATTTCATTGATCAAGGAAAGCTGAACCAGGTTTTTCCGGATCTCAGTAAGAAATTCCAGATGAAAGAATAGCTTTTTGGAATTTTCGAAAATCTCCACAATTTCAGGTTGTAAAGAATCCATGCTTATTTGAATATCCTTGCTGGCTTTGGTTTTGGCATACATTGGGGAATCTGCAATGTTCTTTGCCCACGCACTCTCAAAAGCAACCGACATATCACCTTGCTGCAATTTTTCAAAATGCTTGGGTATGTACTTACCTTTAAAATTTTCCTCTGACAGTCCTGCGTTCTGGATAACTTCAAAAAAATGATCTCCAAAAGTTTTTAACCCCTCTTCAGCTTCAAGCATATCTGCCCTTAACTTTTTCGCAAATGCAGCAAAATCTTCCAGCGTTCTGGTTTTAAGTACTGCGATCTCTTTCTGGTGATTTTCGTTGATGAGCAAACGCGATATCTCGTAAAGATCTCGACTTATATCCCAGCTGCGATCATCATCTGTTTTTGACAGGGTGTAGTTCACCAGCACACGGGTTAATTTCTCATCATTACCGGCGCGGTTAATAAGGCTGTCTACCGCTTCCATAAGAATATCTTCCGCTCCAATTTCCACTTCAAAATTCATGGGTATACCAAGGTCACGAGCGAAAGTGCGAATCACCCGATGCGTAAATCCGTCTATAGTTGAAATCTCAAAAGCAGCATAATTATGAATAATGCTTTTAAGGATTTCCCGGGATTTCTCACGAATTTGCTTTTCTGAAAGATTGGTTTCTTCCATGATCGCGGTCATTAAAGGATCTACCTGAGCAGAATCTTCTTTCGAGAAACTGGCCAGGCTTTCTATGATCCGTTTTTTCATTTCACCAACAGCTTTATTGGTAAAGGTGATGGCAAGGATATTTTTATAGCTATCCTTTCGATTGGAGTTGAATAAAATACTGAGATAACGCTTTACGAGTGTAAAGGTTTTTCCAGAGCCTGCAGAGGCGTTATAGATATGAAAGAAATTTTCCAAATTCGGCTATAATATTGAGATTTGAGAGCTTGTACAAAGCTTAAAGTTAAAATAAAAATGACTGGAAACCGGGCATTGCTTTTAAGTAATTTATAACAGTAAATAATTTCCATTAAATGCCTTAATGGCTAAATTTGAAGGAATATAAAGTACTAATCACAAAAAAATCAGATAATTATGTCTTTTGAATTACCAAAATTAAAATATGCTTTTGATGCATTGGAGCCACATATAGATGCAAAAACAATGGAAATTCACCATGATAAGCATCATGCCGGTTACACCAAAAAACTGAACGATGCTATTGAAGGTACAGATATGGAAGGAAAGAATATTGAAAATATTCTTCAAAACCTTGACATGTCTAATAAAGCGGTTAGAAACAATGGTGGTGGTTTTTACAACCACAGCTTATTCTGGGAAGTAATGTCTCCTGATGGTGGAGGAAAACCAGAAGGCGAACTAGCTTCAGCGATCGATAGCGCTTTTGGTTCTTTCGAAGCTTTTAAAGAGAAATTTTCTAATGCAGCTGCTGGACAATTTGGATCTGGATGGGCATGGCTATGTGTACATAGTGGTGGAAAGGTAGAAGTTTGTTCTACTGCAAACCAGGATAATCCAATCATGCCTGAAATTGGCTGTGGCGGAACTCCAATTCTTGGACTAGACGTTTGGGAGCATGCTTATTACCTGAACTACCAGAACAAGCGTCCTGAATACATTGATGCATTCTTTAATGTGATCGATTGGAAAGAAGTTTCCAGCAGATACGCTAAAGCAAAATAATATAGAATTGATTTTCTAAACATTGAAGACCGCCAAATGGCGGTCTTTTTTTGTTCAGTTGTATTCATAAAAAAAGGCGGATCAAGATCCACCTTTTTTTGCCCCAAATCTACCATGAACTTAACCTACTTATGCTATGGTCTAATAAATATAGTTCGAATGTTCGTTGCAAATCAATCTTTTAGATGAAATGCGTTAAAAATAGTTAATTGGCTTAATAACAGAAAAATATAGGTATTTACCACCTCGAGAAATTTACCGACCGGACATAAAAAAAGGCGGAATGAATCCACCTTTTTTTGCCCCAAATCTACCATGAACTTAACCTACTTATGTTATGGCATGGTACTAATGTAGATAGATAAAACCTAGCTACAAATATTATTAGACCAAATGCATATTTACTAGTTGAAGAGCGATTTAGTATGCTCTGTCTGTATTTCCTTCATAGAAATTTATAAATGCCCGATTTACTACCCGGTTCCCGCCGGCAGTGGGATAGTCACCGGTAAAGTACCAGTCACCCAGGTTTTTCGGACAGGCTTTATGTAAGTTTTCTACCGTCTGGTAAATGATCTTCACGTCAGCATTTACATCAGTATCACATAATAATTCAGAGATCTTGTCAGAGATCTGTTCATTAGTAAAGGGATCATACATTTCCTTGACGAAGTTCTGCACTTGAGCATCATCCAGATCTACCTGTTGCTTACATTTCTCATACACCTTTTCTACGATCTCATATTGGTCAGATTCCTTCAACAGCTCCAATGCGGCTCTAAAGGCAACAAGATCTTCCAACCTGGCCATGTCAATTCCATAACAATCCGGATATCGTATTTGAGGAGCAGAGGAAACCACAACGATCTTCTTCGGTTTAAGCCTGTCCATCATTTTAATGATGCTTTTCTTCAGCGTAGTTCCGCGAACAATACTATCATCGATGATAACCAGGTTATCGTCGGGTTTTACCACGCCGTAAGTCACATCATAAACATGGGCCACGAGGTCATCTCTGCTGCTGTCTTCAGTAATAAAGGTTCGTAATTTTACATCCTTGATCGCGATCTTTTCAGTTCTAAGCCTATGGGATAAGATTTCCTGAAGTCTGGCATCTGTTAGTGTTTCCTTTTCCTCCAGGATCGCCTCATTTTTCTGTTTGTTTAGTTCATCCTGAGCGGCTTCCACCATTCCATAGAAAGAAGTTTCCGCGGTATTAGGGATAAATGAGAAAACAGTTTTTAAGGTATCATGTTCAATGCTTTTCAATACATCTGGCATGAGTAATCTACCAAGCATTTTACGCTCTTCATAAATTTCAGCATCACTACCACGGGAAAAATAGATCCTTTCAAAAGAACAGGCCTTTCGTTCCAGAGGTTTAAGGATCTCGGTAATATTTACCTCTCCGCTTTTTTTAGTAATGATCGCGTTCCCCGGAGGTAATTCGTGAACATCATCAAAATCTACATTGAATACTGTTTGAATCACAGGTCTTTCTGAAGCTACCACAACCACTTCATCATCCTTATAATAATATGCGGGACGAATCCCTGCAGGATCCCGAAGTACGAAGGAATCACCGTGACCAATCATCCCTGCCATGGCATAACCACCATCCCAGTTCTTTGAAGACTTTCTCAGGATCTTCGCCACGTCAAGCTGCTCGGCGATATGTGGAGATGCTTGTTTTTTGGAAAAGCCTTCTTTCTTCAGCTTCTTGTATAATTTCCTTACTTCAGAATCCAGGAAATGACCAATCTTTTCCATCACCGTCACAGTGTCTGCACGTTCTTTTGGATGCTGACCAAGTTCTACAAGATTATCGAACAACTGGTTTACATTAGTCATGTTAAAATTCCCGGCAACTATAAGATTACGGTGCATCCAGTTGTTCTGTCTCAGGAATGGGTGTACGCTTTCTATACTATTCTTTCCGAAGGTTCCGTAGCGAACATGGCCCAGGAAAACTTCGCCCAGGTAGGGGATATATCTCTTCTGAAGCTCAGTATCATCTGCATACTCGGGATTCGCCAGGATCTCATCGTTGATCCTTTGATTGATCTGTTCAAAAATATCCTGAATTGGCTGTGCAGCATTAGACCTTACGCGACTAATGTAACGCTCACCCGGTGCTGTATTCAATTTGATACTGGCAAAACCTGCACCATCCTGACTACGGTTGTGCTGTTTCTCCATAAG
>NZ_CAJWRQ010000082.1 GCF_913046405.1 uncultured Christiangramia sp. | reverse complement strand
CAATGCCACAGAGTTTAGCTATTCTTTTTAAATATTTATTGAGAAGTTTAGTGGTACTCTTTGTCCGTGTATAAATTTGTTCGGCTTGAGTTTGATCTACTTCCCGTAAAAAAGGGAATAAATATCCATTATTGAATTTCTTATCTGGGCGATAGTAATCAATTATAATCCTAGCTTTATCAGGAATTTTTAAACTTAGAGGTTTACCATTTTTTTCCATGACATAGTATAAACGTTTATCCTTGAAATCAGACCATTTTAATTTAATTACATCTGAGATTCGCATCCCGGCAAAATAAAAAGAAAACAACCATATGTTGTGAGTATGCCATATAGTTGAGTACTTCTCTAATTCGAGTGATTCTATCTTCTCAATTTCTTCTACATTCAATCCAATTTTATTACCTGAGGATATTCTAATTTTCTCTTTCTCACCAGCAAAAGGATAATATTTCTGGGCAATTACTCCTTCTTTAATTGCAATATTATAAAGAGTTCTAATGAAAATAAGCTGATTGGTTATTGTCCTTGGTTTATGATTCAGGTAAGAAGAACAAAATGTCTTATATTTTCTAATAAAAGATTCGTCAATATCCCTGAATCTTAGGTTATCATTTTTTTTAAAATATGCAACGCCATCCATCCAGTGATATTTAGATCTTCTTGCCTCGCTCACTCGCTTTAACCGTCTTTGTTTAATTTCTTGGATGATTTTTGCCTTACTTCTCGAATTCTTTAGTTGTATAAATTCTTCAATATTATATAGTATTGATAACTGCGCTTTAGCAACTGAAAAAACTCCCGTGTCATATTTACTTTGAATATGTTCAGTGGCAACAGTAAAGAAAGATTTAGAGCCATCTGGCCCTTTTAATTTTTGTTTTATTTGCCTTGGCGTAATTTTTTTCTCTGCATTGAAATAGATATCATTGACTTCAATCATCCTTTTCATCAAAAAGTTATTTAACTGCTTAAAGTTTGGATGAGTCTTTTTAACCTTACAAGCAACGTTATCCCAATCTTTTTCAAATACAGAATGTCCCAGCCAAACATAATTCGTTTTATAATTTTCGCTAATTCTTAAGGCCAGAGGTATCCTTCCATCCTTCTTTTTCATGTTTTTCCTCAAAACAATCTTTAAATTTGCCATACAGTTAGGATTTAAAACCCTGTAATATAATAATTTACACCTAAAAACTAGTACAGAATAAGTACAGAATAAGTACAGAATCGGTTGATTTTAGGCCATATTATATAATATCAAAATTTATCAAAACAACATTAACTAATTGATTTTCAGGTGTTTTAGATAGATTTGACTTCTAGCAGAATATTTTCATAACCCGGAGGTCCCGAGTTCAAATCTCGGTCTCGCTACAAAAAAAAGGGATTTCGTATTTTCGAAATCCCTTTTTACTTTTTATCATTTTTCTATTTCCTGATCTACACTAACTTATCCAGTGTGATTGGCAATTCTCGCACACGTTTACCGGTAGCATTGTAGATCGCATTGCAAATTGCAGAAGCAACTCCTACAATACCAATTTCACCCAGACCTTTAGCTCCCAGCGGATTCACGATTTCATCATGTTCTGGCACGAATATCACTTCAAGATCCTGAATATCTGCTTGTACTGCAACATGATATTCAGCAAGGTTCGCATTCATAATTCGGCCATTACGACTATCCATCATTCCTTCTTCTTCTAGCGCCATACTAATTCCCCAGGTGATACCACCCAGAATCTGACTTTCAGCGGTCTTAGGATTTAGTATTTTACCTCCTGCTATCGCACTCACAACTCTGGGAACCGTGATCATTTTAGTATCCTTATCTACATGTACTTCTACCATCACACAGGAATGTGAGTAGCATGAATACTTACTGCGATCATCTGCGGGTTGAGAATTAACACTGGTTTCAACAGAATTCTGACCGGAAACAGCTAAAATTTCAGAATAACTTAGTCTGGTAGATTTTACGCTTAGATGTCTATTACTGAACTCCGCTTCTTCAAACATTGCTCCCTTTAGTTCTTCAGGAAAACTCTGTTGAGCGTATCCAAATATTTTCTTCTGAAGCGCATGACACACAAGTTTTACTGCTGAACCTACTGAAGATGCAGTCCAGGATCCACCTTCAATTGGAGCCTTTGGCAAACTAGAATCTCCAAGCTGGAATTCTACATCTTCCAATGGAATTCCAACAATTTCCGCCGCTATCTGGGACATGATCGTATATGTTCCAGTACCAATATCTGCCGTCCCACTACTAACTGTAAGTTTCCCTTCAGAAGTTAATATAGCTTTCGCTGAAGATTCCTGCTGCAAAGCTTCCCACACTCCAGTGGCCATTCCATAACCAACAAGATTATTACCATCCTGCATACTTTGAGGCTTTGCAATTCTTTTCTCCCATCCAAAACTTTCTGATGCTTTGAGGAAAGCAGCTCTTAATTCCTTACTGGAATAAGGCTTACCTTCATTTTGATCAATATCAGCATAATTTATTAAACGAAACTCCAGTGGATCTACCCCAGCTTCAATGGCCAGTTCATCAATAGCGCACTCCAGGGCATACATCCCTGTAGCTCCTCCGGGTGCGCGCATATCCATAGGCGTATATACATCCAACGGCACGAGTTGGTAATCCAGTTTGACATTATCACACTGGTACATCATTCCAGACCAGTCTACAACGGTCTCGTTAAACATTTCAAACCTTGAAGTTTCTCCAAATGCCTCGTGATTTATTGATTTCAGTTTGCCTGTTTCATCAGATGATAATTTTAAACGCTGTAAACAGGCAGGCCTGTGTCCAAAACTGAACATTTGAGTTCTGGTCATTACAACCTTCACCGGCAAATTGAGAACTTTCGAGGCCATCGCAGCACAGAATAGTTGATATTGTGGTCTTAAACCAGACCCAAATCCGCCACCTACAAAAGGAGACAATACCCTGACCTTTTCTTTTTCCAGATTGAAGATCCCTGAAATATATTGCTGACTGCTTCCAACTCCCTGAATTTTATCATAAATGGTAAAGCCCTGCTCCTCTGCATTCCAGATCGCTACGGTTGCAAAAGTCTCCATAGGGTTCTGATAATGGCGAGGCAAATAGTATTCTACATCTACCTGATGTTTAGAAGATTCATAAGCTTTTGCGGCATCACCTCTGGGCTCTGGTGGGTCAGGAACGTCCTCTCTGGTCGCATTTTGGAGATTTGCTTTAAGATCAACCTCACAACCTTCCTCTTTTTCATAATCTATTTTAACCAGTCCGGCGGCATATGCGGCTGTTTCGAAAGAATCTGCAACGATTAGCGCGACCGGTTGCCCGTTATACAGAATGTCTTCATTATAGAATGGTCTGAAAGGATTACCGGGAGGAGCCAGAGGATCTGTATAATCTGAATCTATCTTAACTTCTTCCGGGATATTTTTATGGGTAAATACCTGTCGAACTCCCGGCACTTTTAAAGCCTCTTTATCATTAATAGCAACAATTTTACCTCTGGAAATTGTACTATTGATTATATATCCATGTACTAAATGCTCAGGATTAAATTCAGCGCTATAGGTAGCATTCCCTGTTACTTTTTTTATACCATCTACCCTTCTGGTAGGTTTCCCTATATATTTTGTATCTGCTATCATGCTATTTGTTCATTGCTTCTGTTAATGCTCTTACAATGGATTTTCTAACCAGTGGTATTTTAAAATCGTTATTACCGTATCCTTTAGCTCCATCGGTAAGTTTATCCGCTAATTGCTCGAAATTCTCCGTATTTGCCTCTTTTCCAATAAACTCTTTTTCTACGGAAGGTTTTCTCCAGGGTTTGTGTGCAACTCCACCCAAGGCAACTCTAATGTCCTTGATAGTGTTGTTTTCCAGTTCAATTGCGGCAGCTACTGAAACTAATGCGAAAGCATAAGACGGCCTGTCCCTGACTTTTAAATAATGATAGTTCTTAGCAAAACCTTTCTCTGGAAGCTCAATTCCCGTAATGATTTCTCCCGGTTCTAAATTGGTTTCTATATGCGGGGTGTCACCAGGAAGTTTATGGAAGTCAGTCGCGGCAATTGTCCTATCACCTTCAGCTCCACTAATATGAACTGTCGCATCTAATGCCGCAAGCGCTACCGCCATATCTGAAGGGTGCGTTGCTATACAATGCTCACTTGCGCCAAGGATTGCATGTATCCGGTTAAAACCCTTCAAAGCAGAACATCCACTTCCCGGCTCTCTTTTATTACAGGGAGTTGAAGTATTATAAAAATAGAAGCATCTGGTTCGCTGTAATAAATTCCCGCCATTGGTTGCCATATTTCTTAATTGCGCTGAAGCGGCAGAGAGCATAGCCTCAGAAAGTAGTGGATATTGCTCTTCTACTAGTTCATGATAAGCTGTATCGGCATTGGTCTTGGTCGCTCCCAGTAGTAAACCTCCAGAATCTGAGTTTTCGATTTTCGAAAGATCCAGATGGTTTATATCAATTAAGTGCTCAGGATTCTCAACCCGATACTTCATAAGATCCAGCAAATTAGTTCCTCCACCAATAAATCTGCTACTTTCTTTTTTAGAACCTATGTGTTCGATCGCGGTTTCCACGCTTTGTGCTCTTTTGTAGGAAATATTATTCATAGTCTAATTGCTGTTTTTAGATAAAGCTTCGGTATTTCTGTCTTTTAATTCTTCCACCACTTTATAAATGTTGGTATAAGCTCCACAGCGACAAATATTTCCACTCATGAGATCTCTTAATTCCGCAGCATCACTTCCTTTATTCATATTCAGGAATCCAATGGTAGAGCATATCTGCCCGGGTGTGCAATAGCCGCACTGGAATGCATCGTGTTTGATAAATGCTTCCTGCACTGGATGCAATTCATCACCATTCGCTAATCCTTCTACCGTGACAATCTCTTTACCTGTTTGCATTGCGGCGAGGGTCAGGCACGAATTAATATGTTTCCCGTCTACAAGAACGGTACATGCTCCACATTGACCATGATCGCAGCCTTTCTTAGTTCCTGTAAGCTGTAAATGTTCCCGCAAGGCATCGACAAGAGTTGTCCATGCAGAAACTTTCATACTAACATCTCGTCCATTAATATTTAATACCAATTCGTCGGTATCAGGATGTTGTTTAATTTCCATTATGTATGGTTTTGGTTGGTAATTGATTCTAATGATTACTAGAATACCTTTTAAAACTAAAGAATAATTTGGTCACAATTATTTATATCATTCATCTTAGTATTTTTTTATGATTTTTGTTTAATTCCTACAATCATCGTAAGTAATTAGATTTATGTATTTTACAGCTACACTCCCAGCTATGTTAAACTAACTCAGCTTAAAAAAAACTACTCAATTTCTAATTGTTATAGTTGTTGTAAAAACAAATCTCATATCCAATTTTGAGCTTTATTTGCTCAAAAAATTGTGATAATAAACGCATATAATTTTACCGTATACATTGAGCCTGTGGCAGCAGCTTCCGAAGATTTCGTGGTACAACCGTGGGTATGGATAGCCTTTTCTGCCTTCATAATTCTTCTCCTCATCGTAGACTTAAAACTGGTGATGAGAAAACCTCATAAGATAAATACTAAGGAAGCTGCGTGGTATAGTGCCGGCTGGATAAGCCTGGGGCTTCTATTTACTGCTGTGATTTATTGGTGGCAGGGTTCTCTTGCCGCAGGAGAATATCTCGCCGGTTATTTGATCGAGAAATCTCTGTCAATGGATAATGTGTTCCTTTGGGCAGTACTCTTTAGCTACTTCAAAGTGCCAAAGGAATTTCAGCATAAAGTATTGTTTTGGGGAATTTTTGGCGCTCTCGTTCTAAGAGTCATTTTTATTTTCGGCGGAATTGCCCTGATTGAAAATGTACATTGGATCATATATGTATTCGGTGGATTTTTACTTTACACTGCTTATAAGATCTTTAAAAGTGATATTACTGAAGCAAATCCTGATAACAATAGAATTTTCAAATGGGTACGAAAAGTGATTCCTCAAACTGAAGGTTACAGGGAAGACAACTTTTTTGTAAGAGAAAATGGTAAGAAGATTGCCACTCCTCTATTAACCGTTTTGATCATCATCGAACTAACCGATGTCATCTTTGCAGTAGATTCTATCCCGGCAATATTAGCAGTAAGCAGAAATGAATTTATAATTATTAGCTCAAATGCATTTGCCATTCTAGGTCTTCGTGCCTTGTATTTTTTATTGGCAGATATGAAAGACAGGTTTATTTACTTAAACGAAGGACTGGGAATTATACTGGCTTTCGTTGGAATTAAATTCCTGATAAGCGATCTATACGAGATACCAATCTGGATCTCTCTTTGTTTTATAGCTTTAATTTTAATAGGTTCGATATTATTATCTCTACGAAAAACTTCGACGACCGAATTAGATAAAACTTAGATTTATGAAAAGACAACAATTAGGAAATACAGAATTATATACTCCTCCTATCATTTTCGGCGGAAATGTATTCGGGTGGACGATCAATGAAAAAGAATCTTTCAGAATGATGGATCAACTGCTAGATATGGGATTTAACTTTATTGATTCTGCAGATGTATATTCCAGATGGGCTGAAGGTAACTCTGGTGGTGAATCTGAAAGTATTATTGGAAAGTATATGAAGTCCAGAGGCAACCGGCATAAATTGACTATTACCACCAAAGTAGGTTCCAGTATGCAACAAGGTGGCGATAAGGATATTTCCAAAACACATATTCTTAATGCAGTCGAAGATAGCTTAAGAAGATTGCAAACAGACCATATCGACCTTTATTTCACCCATTGGGATGATAATAAAACACCCGTAGAAGAAACCCTGGGAGCCTATCAGAAATTAATTGAGCAGGGAAAGGTGAGATATATTGGAGCTTCAAATTTGAGTCCTGATAGATTACAAGAATCATTAGATGCTTCCAAAAAAGAGGATTTACCAAAGTATCAGGTTTTCCAGCCGGAATATAGTTTGATGCAGCGAAACAAGTTCGAAGGGAAGATTCAGAAAATCTGCCAGGAAAATGATCTAGGAGTTACTTCCTATTTCAGCTTAGCCAGCGGATTCCTCTCTGGAAAATATCAAAGTATCGAAGATATAAAAGGCAGTGATCGTGAACAGTTCCTTGGAGATTATTTCGACGATCGTGGTAAAAAAGTACTCAACGCACTTAAAGATATATCAGACCATCACAATATTTCCCAGGCAGGGATTGCTTTAAGATGGATCATGCAGCGCCCGGGTATAACTGCTCCAATTGCAAGTGCAACCAAACCTAAGCATCTTAAAAGTTTTGAAGAAGCTGTAAACATGGAACTGACCAAAGAAGAAATGGATAATTTAAATGAGGCAAGCAACCATTAGGTTATGAAAGTTTCGAAATAAGATCTTCCAGACTAAGTGCATCCTGCTCACCAGATTTCATATGCTTTAGAGTGAAGGTTTGCTGTTCAATTTCCTCTTCACCAGCAAGTATGACAAATGGAATATCTCGCTTATCGGCATATTTCATTTGTTTACCCATTTTGGAACTGTCTGGATAAAGTTCAGCAGTAATTCCGGCATTTCTCAAAGACCGTATAGACTTCATCGCATATAAAGATTCCTTATCTCCAAAATTTATAAAAAGTACTTTGGTATTCTCGCGCACAGTTTCAGGAAACAGATCCAATTCTTCAAGTACAAGATATATTCTGTCTAGACCAAACGAAATTCCCATTCCGCTCATATTCTTTAAACCAAAAATCCCGGTAAGATCGTCGTACCTTCCTCCTCCACCAATGCTTCCCATCTTAACTTTTTCAGGAGCAGCAACCTCAAAAATAGCTCCGGTGTAGTAATTGAGTCCGCGTGCCAGAGTCACATCAAGATCGAGAGTAGCGGTTTTCAAAGGCATTTCAGCTACAGCATTCTGTATGAATTGCAATTCTTCAATACCCTTCATACCGGTTTCTGAACTTTCCAGAATAGTTTGTAATCCTAAGACTTTTTCAGCAAAAGAACCTTTAAGATCAAAAATTGGAGATATTTTGTCAATAGCTTTTTCAGAAATACCTTTTTCCAGCATTTCTTTTCGTACTCCAGCTTCACCAATCTTATCAAGTTTATCCAGCGCTACAGTAAAATCTATAAGTCGATCCTGCTCTCCAATAACTTCAGCGAAACCAGATAAGATCTTTCTATTATTGATCTTGATTACAACATCTTCCAGACCTAATTGAGTAAATACCGCATCATACAATTGTATGAATTCCACTTCCTGCCATAGACTATCACTTCCCACCACATCTGCATCACATTGGAAAAACTCTCTGAACCTCCCTTTTTGAGGACGATCTGCTCTCCAAACGGGTTGTATCTGGTATCGTTTAAAAGGGAACTCGATCTCATTTTGATGTTGTACTACGTACCTGGCAAAAGGAACCGTAAGATCATATCTTAATGCTTTCTCGCTTATAGAAGAAGTTAATGCCGTACTATCCTTTAATTCAAGAGCTTTCGCATCAGCTTTTTTTAGATAATCACCTGAATTAAGAATTTTAAAAATCAGGCGATCTCCTTCTTCACCATATTTCCCCATAAGGGTCGAAGAGTTCTCAAAACTAGGAGTTTCGATAGGTTGAAAACCAAAACTTTTAAATTGAGTTTTGATAATATCGAAAATGTAGTTTCTTTTTGCTACTTCTTCCGGAGAAAAATCTCTGGTACCTTTTGGAATTGACGGTTTTTGTGCCATAAAGTTCTAAGCTGAAATGTGATTTTTAAAGGACTGCAAATATCTTAATTTTTGAGTGAACCCAAACAAATTTGATATTTTAAGTAACAATCCTATCATTTTATAGTCTAATCGTTAAGATCGAAAAGTTAGCCCATGTTTTCACTCCTGCGGGAAAATATTAGAATTGCCCTAAGTTCCATAAGAAATCAGTCACTAAGAACTGTCTTAACTGTTCTCATCATCGCTATTGGTATCACAGCATTAGTTGGGATTTTAAGTGCTGTAGCAGCACTGGAAAACACTATTAGTCAGGATTTTGCTTCAATGGGCGCAAATACTTTTAACCTGCAACGTTACGAATTCAGAGAGCGAATAAGCAATGAGGACCGGAAGGTAAATCCCACAATTAGCTATAGGGAAGTGACCGAGTTTAAGGAGAATTTTCAGTTTCCATTTACTGAAACCGCGATATCATTTACGGGAACAGGATCTGCAGAAATCAAATATCAGAATGAAAAAACAGATCCGGATATCTCAGTTCTTGGGGTAAACGAATATTATTTAGAGAACTCCGGACTTGAAGTTGAAGAAGGAAGAGAGTTCAACATTTTCGATATTAACAATAATAATAATGTTGCGGTGATTGGTGCCGACTATAAAGACGGCATTTTTAATGGAATGGATCCCGTCAATAAAACGATTAGTATTCGCGGGGCGAAATTCAGAGTGATTGGAATTCTGGAAAGTAAAGGAAGTACCTTCGGAAACAACCAGGATCTAAGAGTTTTTATCCCAATTCAACATGCTCGCTCGATCTTTTCTCAACCAAATATTAATTACAGCCTGAGCGTAAAGGTGGACGATAAGGAAATGCTGGAATCGGCCATGGATGAAGCTATTATCACCTTCAGAAATATTCGTGGATTAAACCCAAAAGAAGATAACAACTTTGGAATTGAAAGAAGCGATGATCTCATTAATCGAATTCTTCAAATTACTGGCGCTTTAAATATTGCCGCCTGGATCATTTCCATCATTACCATATTTGGATCATCCATCGCCTTGATGAATATCATGCTGGTAAGTGTTACCGAGAGAACACGTGAAATTGGGGTTAGAAAAGCACTAGGTGCCAAGAAAAATACTATTGCAATGCAGTTCTTCCTGGAAACATTAGTAATTGGTCAACTTGGTGGTCTACTTGGTATATTGCTAGGAATTCTTATTGGCTGGGGCGTATCATCTTCCCTGGATTTCGATTTCACCACACCATGGAAAGCCATGTTATGGGCTACCGGGATTACCATATTCGTAGCTATACTTGCAGGCAGTTACCCTGCTGCTAAAGCCGCAAAACAGGATCCTATAGAATCACTTAGATACGAATAGTTCTAAGCATCTTTGTCTACAATATTCTTAAAATAAGCGTATAGTTCACCTTTTGTAATATTTGCTCCCTGTCTAATCAATGCGAAAATATCCTTGTTTCTGTCCTCACTAAGAACTTTTGAAGAGGTATAAATATTAACCATCTCATTCATAAGGTTAGTTTGTAACCATTGATAACCTTCCCGGGTTGTAATGTCTACAGATTCATTATCTACCTTAATCGCGATCAGATTGATAGTTACTTCAGAAATATAAAAAAGAAAGACCTGGTTTGGAGAAAAATGCTCCAGGTATTCAACCTTATTCAGGACTCCTTCCCATACAAGATCGCTAAACAGATCCATTTCATCTTCAGCAACCTTAGGCTGTTCTTTTTTGATCTTATCCCATTCCTCACCGGTGATGGATTGAGTTGCCAGGAAATTAATGAACTCCTGATGCATCTCTTCAAATTGTTCTTTGGTTAATCGAGCGTATTTCATTTTTCTAAAAATAAGAAAAGCCCACTCATAAATGAGCGGGCTTTTTGCTATAAAATTATAATATTAAGCTTCCCCTACAACGTCAAAACTTAGGTTTGAAACTACTTCACGATGAAAACGCAAAGTTGCATCATACTGTCCTAAACGCTTGATGTTTCCACCGGCGATGCTAATAAATTTTTTCTCAATTTCTACACCTTCCTTAGCAAGAGCATCAGCCAGATCACCGTTAGTGATAGAACCAAACAACTTATCACCAGCTCCTGCCTTAGCAGTCATCTTGATCTCAATATTGTTAAGTTTCTCAGCCTGTTTCTTAGCTTCGTCAATGTGCTTTTGTTCCTTATAGGCACGCTGCTTTAAAGTTTCAGATAAAACTTTTCTTGCAGAAGGAGTTGCCAGTTCAGCGTATCCATGAGGTATAAGATAATTTCTACCGTAACCGTTTTTAACAGCCACAACATCATCTTTAAAACCTAGATTGTCTACGTCTTTTTTAAGTATTACATCCATAACTGCCTCTTTTTATTTTAATAAATCACCTACGTAAGGCATTAGTGCTAAGTGACGAGCACGCTTTACAGCAGTAGCCACTTTTCTCTGAAACTTCAAAGAAGTACCTGTTAAACGACGAGGTAACAATTTACCCTGCTCGTTTACAAACCCCATAAGAAAATCTGGATCTTTGTAATCAACGTACTTAATACCAGATCTTTTAAATCTACAGTATTTTTTCGCTTTGGTAGTTTCTATATTAAGAGGAGTTAGATACCTGATCTCTCCGTCTTTTTTTCCTTTTGCTTGTTGTTCAATAGATGTTGCCATGATTACGCTTTTTCCTTGTTACGTTTTCTTCTCTTCTCAGCCCAAGCAATTGCATGTTTATCCAACTTTACAGTTAAATAACGCATCATACGCTCTTCTCTTCTGAATTCCAACTCTAAAGGTTCGATAACCTCACCTGGAGCTTCGTATTCAAATAAGTGATAAAAACCACTCTTCTTGTGTTGGATTGCATAAGCCAGTTTTCTTAGGCCCCAATCTTCTTTAGCTACCATCTTAGCCCCTTTAGAAACAAGAAAATCTTCGTATTTCTTAACTGTCTCCTTTATCTGTTCATCAGATAAAACGGGATTCAAGATGAAAACAGTTTCATAGTTGTTCATAAAATTCTACTTTAAATTTAATCGGCTGCAAAAATAGAATTTATTATTCATATTTCAAAGCTTATTACCAAGGTAAAAATACTATTTTTAACCAGCTAAATTATATGCACCTTGCATTTGTTATATATAATGAGTAATATTGTTAAAGTCTAACCTAATTATCGTGGAAGAAGTTTTACTTAAATGTGCTGTTGTTGATGATTCGAGCCTGCAAAGGTTATCGATCGTTAAATTGATAAAAGACCATCCTAACCTTAACCTGGTTGCCGAATATAACAATGCTATAGAAACTAAGAACGGCCTGTTAGATACCGAAACAGATCTAATCTTTTTAGATATCGAAATGCCAATTCTTTCAGGTTTTGAATTACTTGATAATCTTCCAAACAAACCGCAGATAATATTTGTTACTGGAAAGACCAAGTATGCTTTCAAGGCTTTTGATTATGATGCCGTAGACTATATTCACAAACCCGTAACTAAAGACCGCTTTAATAATGCAGTGAATAAAGCGGTTAATCTCTACAAACTTAAACATCAGGCCCCAATACAGGAGGACGATGATTTTATCTTCGTAAAAAGCAATCTCAAGAATCGAAAGGTATTTCTAAATAAGCTAAAGTACATTCAGGCTCTTGGAGATTATGTGAAGTTTGTGACTGAGAAAGATAACTTTGTGGTTCTCGCAACAATGAAATCTTTTGAAAAAGAACTTCCCAGTGAAAGATTCCTGCGTACTCACAAATCCTATATCGTGAATTTAGATAAGATCGAAAGATATAATAGTAAAAATATAGAGATCGATAAAGAATTACTACCGTTAAGCCGACATAAGAAAGCGAATTTGGTAGAAGCACTCAGTGCAATACAATAAGAAGAACGATCTACGCTCCAATAATATATAGCCATCCTAACCGGTGGCTTTTTTTATTGGGGATCTACGTTTGTTATAACTCTTACCGACCGGAATGCGCCAATAGCCTGATAAGATTTTATAATTCTAGAGATCATTGCTTTCGTTTTTCCCAGATTTTGTTTCTGCGGGATCTTGATTAGAATATTTTTATAGTATTCATTACGAATTCGGGCTACAGGCGGGAATTCAGGTCCCAGAACGTATCTATCGAACACATTCTCCAATGCTCTTGCCAGCCACTCTGCTGCCTCATTGGTCTTGGAGAAATCCCTGCTTTTTAGCGTCAACCGTACGAGACGATAAAATGGCGGATATTGATACTGGTAGCGATCCTCCAGTTGCTCCTCATACATCTCTTTATATGCGCTTGTGGATACCTGCTGAATGATCTGGTGGTGTGGGTTGTAACTCTGGATCAAAACCTTTCCTCGTTTCTTAGTTCTGCCCGATCT
>NZ_CAJWRQ010000081.1 GCF_913046405.1 uncultured Christiangramia sp. | reverse complement strand
CAAATAACAGGACGGATACAGCATTTTATTTCTCGAAAAGCAATGGATATAGAAGGTCTTGGAGGAGAAACCGTTGCTTTGCTTGTTACCGCAGGGCTCATTCATAATTATGCCGATCTTTATACGCTCACTAAAGCGGACATCCTTCCCCTGGAAAGAATGGCAGAAAAGTCGGCAGAGAATCTTATTACCGGTATAGAAAGATCCAGAGAGATTCCATTTGAAAGAGTCTTATTCGGACTAGGGATTAGGTACGTAGGAGAAACGGTTGCCAAGAAACTGGCTAAACACTTCAAATCGGTCGAAGCATTGATGGCGGCCAGCAAAGAAGAGCTGGAGAATATTGATGAAATTGGAGAACGTATTGCCTGGAGCGTTGGTGATTTCTTCAGTAATGCTGAAAACAGGAAGAATGTGGAGCGGCTTCGGGAATATGGAATACAAATGGAAATTTCCGCAGAGAAACTGGCGAATCAAACCAGTATCCTGAATGGGAACACATTCGTGATTTCCGGAGTATTCAACAAGGTTTCCAGAAATGATCTAAAAAAACTCATTGAAGATAACGGCGGAAAAGTTTCCAGTTCGATCTCTTCCAAAACTAACTATCTGGTAGCCGGTGAAAACATGGGCCCAAGTAAGCTTGCAAAGGCAGAAAAGCTGGGTACTCAAATGTTGAGCGAAGACGAATTTCTGGCTATGTTGGATAAATAGAATGCTGTGAAAAAGTTTTACTTTCTTCTGATTTTTATGCAAACTGGTTTCTTGTCCAGAGCACAGACCATCCCTGAAGATTTTGTGTACCTGAAAGATGTGGTGCCATTTGCGATGGAGGAAGTTCGCTATGCAGGGGAGCATAATTTTACAGGCAGACCAGTTCCCGGATATGAGTCGGCACGGATCATTCTGACTAAAAAAGCTGCGGAAGCCTTAAAAAAAGTACAGCAAGAACTTATTCAGAAGGATTTGATGTTAAAGGTTTTCGATGCTTACCGACCTCAGACTGCCGTTAGTGAATTTGTAGCATGGGCTCGAAAACCCGGGGATACCCTGGCGAAAAATGAATTTTATCCTGATGTCGAAAAAAGCAGGTTGTTTGAACTGGGTTATATCGCTTCAAAATCGGGACATTCCAGGGGTGGTACTGTAGATCTTACTTTGGTAAACGCGAACACCTGTAAGGAATTGGATATGGGTGGAGCCTACGATTTTTTCGGAGAAATATCTCATCATCGTTCAACTTCGGTCACTTCAGAACAAAAGAAAAACAGGGAACTTTTAAGAACAGTTATGCTCAAAAATGGTTTCCGAAGTTATTCCGAAGAATGGTGGCATTATACCCTGAATGCAGAACCCTTTCCGTATCAATATTTCGACTTCCCTATAAAATAATTACACCGCAAGCTTTACACCATCTGCCGAAGATTTTTTCCCATTTTGAAAGAAGAAATCTACTCTGCCCAGATAGACACCATAGCAGCCAACCTGGTTCACCAGTACATGATTTCCTACCTTGTTGGTTTCCACCGTTGGTTTGTCAAGAAACGTATGCGTATGTCCTCCAATGATGAGGTCAATATTTTCTGTAGCTCTCGCCAGTTTAATATCCCCGATCTTTTGAGATGAATATTTGTAGCCAAGATGTGACAGACAAATTACCAGGTCACAATTTTCTTCTTCCTTAAGAATCCGACTCATATCGGTAGCGATTTCAATTGGGTCTAAATATTCAGTTTCCTTGTATAGTTTGTTGCTTACCAATCCCTGCAATTCGATCCCAACACCAAACACGCCGATCTTTATACCATCTTTAGTGAAAGTGCGAAACTTATCAGTTTTTCCATCCATGATGGTATTGCTGAAGTCGTAATTTGATATTACAAATGGAAACTCCGCATGTGGTAGCTGGGCATACAATCCATCGATACCATTATCAAAATCATGGTTTCCAAGCGTTGCCGCATCATACTTTAGCATGCTCATTAACTTGAATTCCAGTTCACCACCGTAAAAATTGAAGTATGGCGTGCCCTGGAAAATATCTCCGGCATCCAGCAACAAGGTATTAGGGTTTTCTCTGCGTATTTTCTCTACCAGTGTAGCTCTTCTGGCAACGCCTCCAAGATTTGCATTTCTACCTGCATCTGCACCAAATGCCTCGATATGGCTATGCACATCATTCGTGTGCAGGATCGTGATCTGTTGTCTTTCAGGTTTAAAGGATAAAGCTGATAGTCCGCCCAGACTAACTAAAGCTGTAGCGGCCGCCGTATTCTGAATAAAATCTCTTCTTTTCATGTTACTGTCTTATATAACGATCATCGATCACACTTCTAATGGTATCGGTTTTACGAAAGTAGTCTATCATCACATTGCGGATCTTGTAATCACTGGAATGAATACTTACAGGATCGGCGAAGAATTTCATGTTATCACCACCACCCACAAGGTAATCTGAAGTCGCAACAAAATAGGTGCTATCCCTGGAGATCTGTTGTTGTTTGATCGTCGCATTTTTGATCATATAACTGCCGTCAGCAATGATCTTGATCCCGCTTACGGGATGAGCAGTTTTGGCTTTGCTCAGGTAATCCAGCATCTCCAGCATTTTTTCACCTTTCAGCTCAGCAATGACCACTTCATTTTCAAAGGGCATTATCTGGTATGCAGTCCGCGTGCTAACATTTCCCACTGGTATTTCTGCACGTATTCCACCATGATTCAATAACACCATATCTATGCTGTTTCCGGTATTTTTTCTGAATATCGGATTTACCTGTTCCATCAGCGCATCTGCCATCAGGTTGCCAATAGCCGTATTCAGGTCTCCGTCTCTTTTGGAAAGAAATGAAGGATTGTAGCTAAGAGGTGAATCAAGAGTTTCGTTAAGGTGTTGCTTGTACGGAGCGATAAATTCAGTAATTTCTGAATCTTCTTCGATACTACTGTCTACAGAAATTCTTTTTCCATCTACCTGCTCTAAATGTTTGAATTCAGTTTTACAGGAGCTCAGCAATAGTACTGAAGCACATATGATCGTGGTAAGGTTTTTCATTCCATTTGGCATTACTTTTCAAATATAACAAGAATAGCTCGTTAGCCATGTGTTCAGCTTATTCAACAGCAAAAAAATATATTGGTTTGGTTAGTAGTGAATGCTGTTATTTTACAAGACCTTGATTCTTAAAGTTTTGACCCCTTTCAGCGTGTGCGTAAAATTACTCATCATAATTCATGGAATTCTCTATATTATCAGGTGGAAAATAGCTTCTCTAGCTTACCTGCATGCGTCTAAAATTTTACAAATTATAGAAAGCTGTTTAATCTGTGAAATCTTCCCTTCGGAAGCCACCTCAAGACATAGTTTGCTAATAGAAATTATTTACATTTGCCCTCCGAAATAATTGAATGATCACGAATAAAATTAAATCGGTTCAGCTAAAGAAAGCTATTGACAAACTGAAGAAGAATAGGCAATTTGCTACGAATACTTCAAACCGGGTATTACTGGTTATTTCTGAAGAAAATGTTGAAATCTATGGAAGTCTTCAAAATCTTTGGAAAAGTTTGGGCCTGCCTGCAAATGCTTTTGATGTTGTGATCTGCGGAAGTCTTCGTGATTTAGATGATAAAAACCTGTTGCAAGTTAGTTTTAAAGACTTAGGTCTTGATGGCGAATTCAAAAACAAGGATCTCTCGGCGCTGCTGGAAAATGAATTTGGATCAGCGATCCTTGTAAGCGGAGCGGAAGCTTTGCTTTCAAATTATGTGGTCTTAAGATCTGGGGCAACATTTTTGATTGGTAAATCTCCAGATCCTTTTTCGATCCTGGATGTAGAAATTTTTGAAAATGATCCTTCTCTTCTTAAAGCAGAATTGATCAGATATTATAAAATATTAAAACATAAAAAGTAATGGAAGCTTTTATTGGTACCGGAGTAGCGCTGGTTACTCCTTTTAATGATGATCTTAGTGTAGATACGAACGCTCTTTCAGCATTAGTAAAGGATCAGATAGAAAATGGGATCGAATACCTGGTGGTTCTAGGGACCACTGCAGAAAGTGCTACCCTTAGTAAGAAAGAGAAGGAGCTTGTAAAAACTGTGATCAAAGAGGCAAACCAGGGGAAATTACCATTAGTGCTTGGAATGGGAGGTAATGATACGGCTGGGCTGGTGGAAGAACTGATATCAGAAGATCTGGAAGGTTTTGATGCCATACTTTCAGTTTCTCCGTTTTACAATAAACCAACGCAGGAAGGTATTTACCGTCATTTCAAGGCAGTAGCTGAAGCTTCGCCGCTACCGGTTATTTTATATAATGTACCGGGTAGAACTGCGAGTAACATCCTGCCTGAAACCATCAACAGGATCGCCAGGGATTTTAAGAACGTAATCGGTGTAAAGGAAGCTGCTGGAGATATAGTGCAGGCTATGAAGTTGATCTCACTTGTTCCTGAAGATTTCCTGGTTATTTCAGGAGATGATATGATCACCTTGCCAATGACACTGGCTGGCGGGAAAGGTGTGATCTCTGTAATTGGTCAGGGCTTACCCAAAGAATTTTCAGAAATGGTACGTCTGGGATTAAAAGGAGAAGTTAGAGAAGCTTACAAATTACACTACCGCATTGCACCTTCCATAGACATGATCTTTGCTGAAGGGAATCCAGCTGGCATCAAAGCTATGCTACATAAAAAATCTCTAGTTAAGAATAATTTGCGGCTGCCTTTAGTAGAAGCGACCGATGGTCTTTATTCCAGAATTTCAGCCTTTGTTGAAAGTTTCTAGACCTTGCTGCAGTAAAAATAAATTCTAAAAGACTTTCCTGATACAATAAATGCCCGTAAACAGGGTTATTTGAGTAGATTAGGAAAGTTTTTTTTATACTAACAAAAAATGTATTTTTGCCAGATGTTTTTACGTATCATGAAAAAAGGAATTCTCGCTCTAGGCCTGTTGATGGTCACTATATCCTGTAGTGAATATCAGTCATTGCTTAAAAATGAGGAAACTGCGCCTAAATATACAGCTGCAGAAGAATTATATACCGAAGGTAAAGAAGAAGACGATAATGGAAAGTTACGTAAAGCTTTACGATTATTGGAGCAGATCGAGCCTGAGTATCGAGGAAAACCTCAGGGGGAACGCCTTGTTTATATTCTTGGAGATACGTATTACCAGTTAGGTGATTATTACAATGCTCCTTTTAATTTTGAACGTTTTGTACAATTGTATCCAAATAGCCAGAAGGTAGAAGAAGCAGAATATAAAACGGCGGTTAGTTATTACAATCGTTCTCCGCGCTTTAACCTGGATCAAACCGATACCAGAAAAGCGATCGAGGAACTTCAGGTTTATTTAAATAAATATCCGGAAGGAGAATTTGTAGATTCAGCAAATGATTACGCGACAGAGTTGCGAGTGAAGCTGGAGAAAAAAGCATACGAGATCGCAAAGCAGTATCACAAGACCAGATATTATAAGGCGGCAATCGCTTCTTTCAATAACTTCATTGCAGAATATCCGGGATCGCCGTTTAGAGAAGCTGCTTATTACTATCGATACGATTCAGCATACCAGCTGGCGATCAATAGTTTTGAAGTTTTGATGCAGGAAAGACTTGAAAATGCCAGGGAATTTTATAATTCCTACAATAAATATTATCCAGAAGGTGAGTTTACTCAGGATTCTGAGGCTTCCATGATGGAAATTGATAAAAGGTTAGAGAATTTTTAATAAAGGAATGATGGATTTTAAAAAAATTGATGCCCCGGTTAACACAACTACTATCAACAAGAATGAAGTAGATGCACCTACCGGAAACATTTACGAGGCGATATCTATCGTAGCGAAAAGAGCTGGACAGATAAATGGTGAGATCAAAAAAGAGCTTCTGGAAAAGCTTGATGAGTTCGCTACTTATAACGATTCTCTTGACGAGATTTTTGAAAACAAAGAGCAGATCGAGGTTTCAAAATTCTACGAAAAACTTCCAAAACCGCAATCACTTGCGATCCAGGAGTGGCTTGATGACAAGATCTACTGGAGAAACACTATGGATACCGAAGAATAGAATCGGTTAACTGATATGTCTGTACTTCAAGGCAAAAAAGTTTTACTCGGCATTACCGGAGGTATTGCTGCCTACAAAACTGCTTCACTGGTACGGCTATTTGTGAAGTCTGGTGCAGAAGTGAGGGTTGTGATGACCCAGGCTGCAAAAGAATTTATCACTCCGCTAACACTTTCAACTCTTTCCAAGAATGAAGTCTATTCTTCGTTTACTAGTGAGGAGGATGAAAACGAACAATGGAACAATCACGTGGAACTCGGCCTTTGGGCCGATTTCATGCTTTTAGCCCCAGCCACAGCGAGTACTCTCTCTAAAATGGCTTCGGGCAATAGCGATAACATTTTGCTTGCTACTTATCTTTCAGCTAAATGTGAAGTTTTCTTTGCCCCGGCAATGGATCTGGACATGTATAAACATCCATCTACTACCAAAAGTTTTGAAACGCTCCAGGGATATGGAAATATCATGATTCCTTCGGGAACCGGTGAGCTAGCGAGCGGACTTTCAGGAAAAGGCAGAATGGCAGAGCCTGAAGAGATTATTAGCTTTATCGAAGATCACCTTTCTAAGGATCTTCCACTTCGGAACAAAAAAATTGTGATTACTGCGGGACCAACTTATGAAGCCATAGACCCGGTACGATTTATTGGAAATCATTCCAGCGGAAAGATGGGCTTCGCAATTGCCTTAAAGGCGGCAGAAGCTGGCGCTGAAGTTGTCTTAATTTCCGGTCCTACTCATCTTGATATCTCACATGATAATATTGAACTCAAGAGAGTGGTAAGCACCCTGGATATGTACGAAGCTGCTCATTCTGAATTTGAAAACACCGATGTTTTTATAGCTGCGGCAGCTGTAGCCGATTACAGACCTAAGGCGGTTGCAGATCAAAAGATCAAAAAGAACGATCCCTCCTTAAATCTGGAATTAACCAAAACTGAAGATATTCTTGCTTCTCTGGGTGCTATTAAGAAAGATCAGAAGTTGGTAGGTTTCGCTTTGGAAACCAATAATGAGGAAGAAAATGCAAGAAAGAAGCTGGAAAAGAAAAATCTAGATTTTATTGTCTTAAATTCCCTTCAGGATGCCGGTGCAGGTTTTAAAGGAGATACCAATAAGATCAGGATCATTTATCCAGATAGAAAACTGGAATTTGACCTTAAAAGTAAAACCGAAGTTGCCCAGGATATCATTACCGAAGTAATAAAAATGTTTAATGCTTAGAATTGCCTTTTTAGTACTGTTCACTATATTTTCCTACTCAGGAATCGCGCAGCAATTAAGCTGCGAGGTAGTGGTAAACGCGGAACAAACAGGACAGGCAAATCTTTCTGTTTTTAAAACGCTGGAAAGATCACTGAATGAGTTTATCAACCAGAACACCTGGACAGACAGACGCTTACAGGATCATGAACGTATTAAGTGTAGCATGTTCATTACGATTAATAGTTTTGAAGGAGAGAGCTTTAATGGCACTATCCAGATCCAATCTTCCAGACCGGTTTATGGAACCAGTATGATCACGCCGGTTTTTAATTTTAATGACGAACAATTCAGTTTTAGTTACCGGGAGTATCAGCCGTTGAATTATAGTCAGAATACCTACACTAATAATCTCGTATCTGTAATTTCCTTTTACGTATATACCATTCTTGGACTTGATGCGGATACCTTTGCTCCAGAAGGTGGAACAGCTTTCTTCGAGGAAGCTAACAGGATCGTTACAACTGCCCAGCAGGGAAACTCCCAGGGCTGGAGAGGATCAGACGGTCAACGTTCGCGTTTCAGATTGAACGCAGATCTACTGGCGAACACCTATGCTGAATACCGAGAAGCACTTTACGATTATCACAGGTTAGGGCTTGATGTCATGCATGCTGATGTAATGGCCGGGAAAACCGCCATTGCCGAATCTTTGAATAAGCTGGAAGTAATGAACAATCGCAGAAATAATTCCCTGCTGCTACGTGCTTTCTTTGATTCCAAGGCAGATGAAATAGCTTCTGTCTATACCGGAGGGCCTGCTTATCCTGCCAAGAACGAACTTATCCAAACACTGAATAATATCGCTGCGAGGTACGCCCGTAGCTGGCGAAATATTCAGTAGGAATTTTGGTTGATTACGAGTATTTTCTCTCGTATATTTAGCACAAATTTTAACCGAATTGCTTACATCTCTTTCCATAAAGAATTACGCGCTTATTGAAGATATTACGATGGATCTTCAATCTGGTTTTACGATCATTACCGGGGAAACCGGTGCCGGGAAATCTATCATGCTGGGTGCATTGGGTTTGTTACTGGGAGATCGCGCAGACTTCAGTAGTATTAGAAATACCGAAAAGAAGTGCGTTATCGAAGGTCATTTTAGTATCAAAGATTACGCGTTACAGCAATTCTTTGAAAAAGAAGATCTGGATTATGAGCAAATAAGTATCATTCGGCGTGAAATTTTACCTTCCGGGAAATCCCGTGCATTTATTAACGATACACCGGTGAAGATTACTTCTTTGCAAAAGCTGGGAACTTCCCTGATCGATATCCATAGTCAGCATGAGACCCTTAGTCTGGGAAATGCAGATTATCAATTCAATGTCATTGATACTATAGCGAAGAATGAAGGAAGTATTCTTCAGTATAAAGCAGAATTAAAAGAGTATCGAAAATTTCAGAAGAGATTTGAAGAGCTAAAAGAAGAACAGGCACAGGCATCAAAGGAATACGATTACAATCTTTTTCTTCTGAATGAACTGCAGGAGGCTGGGTTAAAATCAGGAATGCTGGAAGATCTCGAAGAACGATACGAGTCTTTAAACAATGTCGAGGAACTTACTGAAAATCTTAGTGCGGCATTAAGCTCAATACAACAAGAAGAAATAGGGAGCCTGGAGACATTGAAGTCGGCTAGATCTCATATTTCCAGAATTGCCAAATTCTCCGGAATTTATGATAATTTCCATGAAAGATTACAGAGTGCGATCATAGAATTAGACGATCTTGAAGATGAAATGACAGATGCCCTGGAAGCTGTGGAAGCAAATCCTGAAGAGCTGGAAAAGGTGAATCAGCAATTGCAGGTGATCTATAATCTACAAAAGAAGCATAATGCTGAAAGTGTAGAAGAACTTTTGCAGATAGCGGAAGCTCTTCAGAAAAAAGTTTCGGTAACAGAAAATGCGGAATCCGCTTTGGAAGAAGCTGAAAGATCGATCAAAAAACAATTGATCGTTATATCTGAAACTGCCGCGAAACTTCATAAGAATCGTTTAAAAATTATCCCGGCTTTTATTGAGCAAACGGAAATCATACTCAAAGACCTAGGAATGCCCAATGCGAGGCTTAACATTGAACTTAGTACCACCACAGAATTTCTGAGTAATGGGAGCGATAAGCTCGAATGGTTCCTGGCGGCGAATAAAGGCGGAAGTTTTAAAGAGATCAGGAAAGCAGCATCGGGTGGAGAACTTTCCAGAATCATGCTCGCAGTAAAAAGCATACTTGCAGCACAAAGTAAACTGCCAACGATCATTTTTGATGAAATTGATACCGGTGTTTCTGGAGATATTGCCCATAAAATGGGTGAGATTCTTGCCAGAATGGGTGCTAACATGCAGGTGATCGCGATCACTCATTTACCACAAATAGCCGGAAAGGGAAGTTCACATTTTAAGATATTTAAAGAAGATAGCGAGGTTGCGACTCAAACCAAGATCGTAAAACTTGAACAGGATCAAAGAATCGATGAATTGGCGATGATGCTTGGAGGTACTAGCCGAAGTGATTCTGCACGTGCCCATGCAAAAGCCCTGTTGAATTAATACCCTATCATCTGAAGCCCAAAAGGCGGCGGATTTATTTCAACTTTGCTATATTTACAGGCTTAACAACCACAAAAAATAAATCACATGTCATATAACCTGCTAAAAGGTAAAAGAGGAATCATATTTGGTGCATTGGACGAAAATTCAATTGCCTGGAAAACAGCGGAGAGAGTTCACGAAGAAGGTGGAACTTTTGTGCTAACGAATGCTCCAATCGCGATGAGAATGGGAAGTATCAATCAGCTGGCTGAAAAAACCGGTTCTGAGATCATTCCTGCAGATGCTACCAAAGTAGAAGATCTTGAAAACCTTGTAGAGAAGTCTATGGAGATCCTTGGAGGGAAGATCGATTTCGTGCTTCATTCCATCGGGATGTCTGTGAATGTTCGTAAAGGAAAACATTATACAGATATGAACTATGACTTCACGACCAAAGGTTGGGATGTTTCAGCAGTTTCTTTCCATAAAACCATGCAGGTATTGTATAAGAAAGATGCAATGAACGAATGGGGAAGTATCGTAGCTTTAAGTTATATGGCGGCTCAACGTGTATTCCCAGACTATAATGATATGGCAGATAACAAGGCATATCTGGAGTCCATTGCGCGTAGTTTCGGTTATTTCTTCGGAAAAGATAAAAAAGTGAGAGTGAATACCATTTCACAATCTCCAACGCCAACTACAGCAGGAACTGGAGTTAAAGGCTTCGATGGTTTTATTGCATTTGCAGAAAAAATGTCTCCGCTTGGAAATGCTACCGCTTTGGAGTGTGCAGATTACACCCTGACTTTATTCTCAGATCTAACCAGAAAGGTAACTCTTCAAAATCTATTTCACGATGGTGGATTCTCGAACACGGGAGTGAGCCAGGAAGTAATGGAGACTTTTGTTAAGGATTCAGAATAATAAAACTCTAAATATAAACTGCCGGAACCTGAACACTATGTTCGGCTTCCGGCAGTTCTATTTTAAATAATTAAGATGCAGCCAGAATATTCATTTGTGATCCCTGTTTATAACAGACCTGATGAGATCAGGGAGTTATTGCAGAGCATGCTTAAGATGCGTGCGCCGGTTCCATTTGAAGTGGTGATCGTCGAAGATGGCTCTACAAATTCTTCTGAAGCTGTTGTAGCTGAATTTCAGGATCGATTATTTATTAGTTATTATTTTAAGAAAAATTCTGGACCAGGCGATAGCAGGAACTACGGAATGAGAAAAGCCCAGGCTCCGTATTTCTTAATTCTGGATTCAGATGTCCTAATGCCTGAAGATTACCTCGAAGAGGTTCATCAGTATTTATCTGGCAATTTTCACGATTGTTTTGGAGGGCCAGATGCTGCCCATGAATCCTTTTCGAATACACAGAAGGCCATAGATTACAGTATGACTTCTTTTTGTACCACTGGTGGAATACGTGGAGGTAAGAAAGCAGTTGATGAATTCCAGCCCCGTAGTTTTAATATGGGGTTAAGCAAAAAAGCATTTGAACTTAGTAAAGGGTTTGGCAGGATACATCCAGGGGAAGATCCAGATTTGAGTTTGAGATTAAAGAAATTGGGGATTAAAACTTGTTTGATTCCGAAGGCTCGGGTTTTTCATAAACGACGTATAGACTGGAAAAAGTTCTTTGTACAGGTTAAGAAGTTCGGGATGGTACGGCCAGTTTTGAACAAATGGCATCCTGGATCTGCGAAGATCACTTATTGGTTTCCTTCTTTATTCATGACCGGACTCATACTTTCCATAATTCTTTTATTTGCAGGATTTAGTTTTTTTATAAGCTGTTATCTTATTTATTTCCTAATTATTGCTGTGGATGCAGCGATACGAAATAAAACTCTATATATTGGATTGTTGGCTGTAAAAGCGGTGATCATCCAGTTTTCTGGATATGGCTATGGTTTTATAGTGTCCAATTATCATATAAATATTCAGAAGAAACAACCGGAAGTGGCATTTCCACAATTATTTTTCAAAAAGCATGGCAACCAGGAATAGAAGAAGAAGGTTCAAGAAATCAAGCATAAAGACATTCGGTTTTTTTCTGATCTTTTCTGCGATCGTGTGGGTACTGGTGCAGTTTTCCAAAACGTATACTCAGGTGATCGAAGTTCCGGTAAACTATCTCAATGTTCCCCTGGATAAAAGTATTTCTGACGAACGTCCGGATCATGTGGATCTTCAGCTTCAGGATAATGGCTTCAGTATTTATTACTATAAAATCTTCAATCTGAAGCTTGATATAGATCTTTCCGAAGCTACTGAAAGTGATAAGAACCTGATCTATTCTATAGAAAATCATATCACGGTGATTGAACAGCAACTGAAGGTGACCCTGGAAGATTCAAGGATCATCCAGGATGAGATCGTAATCCCATTTCAATTTAAGAAAGAAAAAATGCTAAAGATCATCTCAAATGTTGAGGTGAGTTATGCCGTAGGTTATTCGGCAGACGAACCCCTTCAACTGGTTCCCGATTCCGTAAAAGTTAGTGGCCCCGAGGAAGTGATCACCAAATTGAGTTCGATACCGACTTTAAAGAAAAAACTGGAAAATGTAAATTCAGATCTTGACGGGAGTGTTAAACTGGACACTACGGGCTATGGTGAATTAAGTTTTTACGAAAATAGTGTACGGTATACGCAGAAAGTTGAAAAATTCACTGAGGGCAAAGCTGAAATCCCGGTAGAGGTCATTAATGTTCCAGATAATCTCAACCTGGCATATTTTCCGAAGTCGGTCGTAGTGTATTACCAGGTAAATCTTGAAGAATTTGAAAAAGTTGGAGCTTCCGACTTTTCCGTAGTTTGCGATTATAAAAGTGTGAAGGATGGTGATGATTATATGATCGGACAGATCAAAACGAAGCCGAAATTTGTAAACAACATTCGGTTGAATGAACGTAGAATTCAATTTGTGATCAAACGATGAAAATAGTAGGACTTACCGGAGGTATTGGAAGTGGGAAAACTACGGTGGCGGGCTTTTTTAAAGATCTGGGCATCCCGGTCTATATCGCAGATGATGCAGGTAAAAGATTGCTGGCAGAAAGTCCAGATATCAGAGAAAAAGTTAGCAAATTGTTAGGTGCAGCTGCATACAACGAACAAGTACCTGATAGAAAGTATATTGCAAATAAGGTTTTTAATGATAAGGACCAGCTTGAAAAACTGAACGCAATTATACATCCCGCAGTTGCTAGCGACTTTCAGGATTGGCTCTCGAAGCAAACTTCAGAATATATCATTTATGAAGCAGCTATTCTATATGAAGCTGGAGGATATAAGAAATGCGATCTCAGCATTCTGGTGACAGCTCCACATAAGTTAAAAATTGGAAGACTTCAGAAAAGAGATGATAGTACAGTAGAAGAAATCGAAGCCAGAATGGGTCACCAGTGGCCTGATGAAAAGAAAGCAGAACTTGCCGATTATCTTATTGAAAACAAGGATTTGCAGCAAACCAAACTACAGGTTAGAGATATCCATATCCAAATCTTAAAAGCACGCGAAAATTGAAGGAAGTTCTGTTAACATTTGGTTAAACAGCTTAACCTCTAAATGTTAAAATATTACTTTTGACCGCATGAATAAGAAGCTTTTTGTCCTT
>NZ_CAJWRQ010000080.1 GCF_913046405.1 uncultured Christiangramia sp. | reverse complement strand
TTTTGGATTTCCTAGTTGAATCTCAAGGTTAATCCAGGAAATAATGAAAAACATGTTAGAATATGCCTTAACTTTCTGAATGTTTTGTTTAAGTTCTTGTGGTTTCCATTCAACATCAAGTAAATTATGTACAACATCGTTTCTCTTTAGTAAAATTTCTTCAAATTCCTTTTCCATTTGATCAAGTTTTGCAGAGTTATAAAGCTGAGTTACTAAGTGATTATTACAGACAGAACCGGTGGAGCCGCCGTGAACAGAAACAAATCAATGATCCAGATCGAAAAGATTTGAGCACCTGGTCTCTCGAAACTATAAAAGACAGTATTCATACCGCTCATAAAAAATCTATTGCCAATCCCGGCAAACTGGCCAACTTTCCCAATTCTGAAATTGACGTGCTTTTAAATACTAAGACCATAACGAGAGATTTCAGACCTTCTATCTATGATCTTCTGGCTGGACGTTACCTGGAATTTCTAAGAGACGAAAGCTTTTTTAGTACTGAATTTGAGGTTGCAAAAACCGAAATTAGCAAAGAGATTCTTTTCGCGACAGACTCGCGATTTATAGATGCCGAAATTGCTAAGGTTGAGAATTCCAAGCAGCTTGCTCTACGACAGTATCAGGAACTCGAAAAAATTCACTCAAAAGACAAAAGTGATGTATCGCTGAATTACTGGAAGTTACAACGTATTGAATTTGTTCATGCTGAATTTCATGATGACTTTCAGGAATACATCAGTGCAATTGAGAAGCTGGAAGAAAACTCAAAAGACCGGAAAATGAAGGCTCTTCTTCTATTCGAACTGGCCAATGCATATGCTGAAAAAGCTTCAGAAAGAGATGAAGAAGGATTACTGAAGTATCCAGATTATAATTCTAAAGCTGTTAATCTTTTAAAACTCATTGAGTCTAACTATAACAATACTCTTACCCGGCAGAATGCCCAGAATCTTTTGAAAAGACTTACCACACCAAGTCTGGAGGCACAATTGCAAAATATCCTGACCCATAATGAACCAGGTCGCGCAAGGCTTACTTATAAAAATGTAGATACTATCTATATGAAATTAGGTAAGGTTAGCATGAATTTCCTGGATAAGGTAAATTATAGAGATAGAGCAAATTTTATAAAAAAAGAAGCTGCAAAAATTTCAGATAGCGTACAGATCATTCTACCAGGAAAAACAGATTATAATGAACATTCCACTGAAATTGTAATTCCGGGAAATGACTTCGGAAGGTATCTTGTTCATCTATACGATTCAGAAGGCAATCATACTTCCGGGACTTACCTGGTAACCAATATCGCCGTCTCCAGAACAGATTTCGAGAAAGAGAACCTGTTCCATGTAGTTGATCGAAAATCAGGAGAAAATCTAAGTGACGTTGTTCTAAGAGTAAAAAAGGGCAATACCACGATTCTTTCCAGAACCTCTGATCGTAATGGGGAGATAGCATTGGATAACTATTCCGGTAGTCGCTATTGGGAAGAACATACCGAATTTACAAAGGGAGATGATTTCTACTCTTCATCTTACAATCGCGGTGGTAATCGTTATAATTATAGCAATAATGAAGATGAAGATTCACAGGCAAAGGTACTTTTCTTCCTGGATCGTGCGATCTACCGTCCGGGTCAGAAAGTGCATTTTAAAGGTGTTTTTCTTCAGCATAGAAATGATTCTACCAGCGTAGTTCCTAATGAATATATAGACGTATTCGTAGATGACCCGAATGAAAATGAAATTCATGAATTTAGATTCAAGACCAATGAGTATGGATCTTTTAAAGGTAGCTTTGATCTTCCAGTCAATAATCTTACCGGCCAGTTCTCTATTTATGCCGAAGAATATATTGAAACTGATTCCGATTTCTGGAATGAGTTGGATGACTTTCAGGATGATTACAAATACTTTAGTGTAGAAGAATATAAACGACCAACTTTTGAAGTAAGTTTTGACACCATAAATAAAGCTTACGAGTTAGGCGAAGAAATTGCACTTAAGGGTTCTGCTGAAGCTTATATTGGTGCCTCGCTTCCAAATCTTAAAGTTGCCTACACAGTTACCAGGGAACGTATGCATTATTCTTGGTGGCGAAGTTATTATTCAGATGCAGTAATTATTAAAACTGATACTACTGAAACAGATGAAAATGGGGAATTTATCATTCCTTTTGAAGCGAAGGCAGACCAGAACACCAACCTTAATGATCTCATATATCGCTACTCCGTATCTGCCTCTGTAACCGATGTGAGTGGAGAAACGAGAGATGCACAGCAGTCTCTTAAAATCGGAAATAAGAATTTTCTTCCAAAACTTGAAATTGCAGAAAAGATCGATATTAACGATACGCTGAAAATCGATCTGGCAACAAGAAATCTCAATGATCAAAAGGTACCTGCAACAGGTAATTATAAAATTTATAGACTCAAGAGTCCTGAAAAGCACTACCAGGAAAGATGGTGGGAGGCTCCAGAATTCGAACTTATTTCTAAAGCTGAATTTGAAAGACTATTCCCTAATGAACCTTACCGAAAGTTGACAAAGCCAGAAAATTGGGAGAAACTGGAGACAGTATACGAATCCAATTTTGATTCAGATGGGGATTTTGAGGATGATATCGCTACCAGAAATTGGAAAGAAGGTAGTTACTTACTGAGTTTCGAACTGCGACATGAAAATAAAACAGAAGAATTATTAAAGGTTATTAGCATTCAGGATCCTGAAAGCAATAAGGCTTATACAGATCAGGATCTTCTGGTAAGTATTATCAATAAAGAAACATTAGCTTCAGATGAACACGCGCAGGTTGAGATCAGCTCTCCCATAAATAATTTGCGAATTCGTGTTTCAGCATTCAGAAACGGTCGTACTTCTATTTTTAGAGAATACTTTAAGCTTGATGGGAAGTTAAAATTGAAGATTCCGCTAAAGGCTCTACAGGATCCTGAATTTAAACTGGTTGTATCTTCAGTGATGAACAACCGGCAAATTGAATTCAGCGAGGTTGTGAACTTCAGAAAAGATTCCGAAGATCTTGAAATCTCTACGGAAACCTTCAGAAATAAAATAAAACCTGGACTTGAAGAAACCTGGAGTTTTAATGTATCAACTCCTGGTGAGAAAATAGAAGCTGAAGTTCTGGCTTCTATGTATGATATTTCGCTTGATCAATTTAAAAAAGATGAGTGGAATACAGATACCGGGTTTACTGGATTTAGATCTGATTATCCATCCCTGTATTTTGATAATTTAGGTCGAAGCGTCAACCTGTATAGATATTTTGGTAGAAATAATTATTACAGTCGGGTGAATCTTCGATTTGATCAGCTTTCTCAATTTGGTTTTTATTTTGGACAGCCTAACAGTTACCAGTACAGGAATTATCTACGTACATTAAAGGTCAGCGGTAAGGTGGATTCTGATGCTCGTGTACAGGGAAGAGTGGTTGATGAAAACGGGGAACCGCTACCAGGAGTGAATGTAATAATCAAAGGTTCGAGTCTTGGAGCGCAGACAGGCTTCGATGGTGAATTTGGAATCGATGCTCCCAAAAATGCTACTCTTATTTTTAGTTATGTAGGTTATGTGAGTCAGGAATTCCAGCTTGGTGATAAGACTGAAGTATTTATTGATCTTGAAGCCGATTCTGCCAGTCTGGATGAATTCGTAGCTGTAGGTTATGGTGAGGCTGTGGCCGAAGAAGTCATGGAAGTTGCCGATCAGGAAAGTGAGTCTACAGCCTTGTTACAAGGCAAGGTTGCCGGCGTAGAGGTATCCAGAACCGGAGCCAACACCGAGTTTAAAATTAGAGGTAGTTCAAGCATAAGTGGAAGTCCGCTGTTTATCGTAGACGGTAAGCCTGTTGAGGACTACGAATTAGATTCAAAAGATATTGTAAGCGTCGAAATTCTAAAAGGTGCTGAAGCTACCGCAATTTATGGAAGTAGAGCGGTTGATGGTGTTGTGATCATCACCACCAGCAAATCCCTGGAAGCGCTTGAAAATGTTGATGCAAGAACAAATTTACAGGAAACAGCTTTTTTCTTCCCGGATCTTAGACTGGATGAAAATGGAGGTTTATCGTTCAGCTTTACCACTCCGGAAGCACTAACGAGCTGGAAATTACGATTGCTGGCTCATAGCAGCAACTGGAGCACCGGTAAACTGGAGAAAATTGTAACTACAAATAAGGATCTAAATGTAGTACCAAATGCACCACGATTTTTAAGAGAAGGTGATAGTATCATTTTTAAGGCGAAAGTGACCAACCTTTCCAGTGAACCAATGACCGGCAACGCAGTGCTGAAGTTATTCAATGCCGTGACGATGGAGCCTGTGGACATCCCGATGGGAAATACTGAAACGCTGCAAGCCTTCCAGATCCAGGAAGGAAAGACCAGGGTGGTAAGCTGGAAACTTTTCGTTCCTGAAACCATTCCTGCGGTGACCTATAGAATCCTTGCGACAGCAGGAGATTTTAGTGATGGGGAAGAGAATTTACTTCCTGTGTTGAAGAACAGGATGCTGGTTTACGAAAGCATCCCGCTGTTTGTAAGAGCTGGAGAAACTAAAAGCTTTGAATTTGAAAACCTGAAATCGAATGACTCTAAAACCCTGAAGAATCATCTGTTTACATTTGAATATACTTCCAATCCCGGGTGGTTTGCCTTGCAAAGTTTGCCATACCTCATGGAGTACGAACATGAATGTTCTGAACAGATGTTTTCAAAGATCTTCGCTAATTCCGTTGGACAGAAAATTGTGAACTCAAAACCTGAGATCGCTGAAGTTTATGAAGCATGGAGAAAAGATTCCAGTATGGTGAGCAATCTTCAGAAAAATGAAGAACTCAAGAGCCTTTTACTTGCTGAAACTCCGTGGGTACAGGATGCTGAATCTGAAAGTTTACAGCAACAACGAGTAGGATTGTTGTTCGAAACCGGGCGAATCAACAAAGAACTAACTTCTATGTTGACCAGGTTGCGGAGAATGCAGAATTCTTCGGGAGCTTTTCCATGGTTCGCCGGCGGTAGGGATAATTATTATATTACTTCTCATATCATCGAAGGCTTCGGAAAACTAAAGAATATGAAAATTGAGCTGGATGATCGAAGAATTCTTGCCAATGCGATTGCTTATCTGGATAAGGAATTGATGGAGCAGAAGAAAAGAAGAGAGTCTGGCAATTCAACCGAGTTTTATAAAAGTTATACTGTACTTGCCTATGCACATACCAGAAGCATGCACCAGGAAGAGTTTCCGATACCGGCTGAACAAAAAGATCTCATTGACAAAGCTTTGGAATATCAAAAGGAACGCTGGACAGATTATAGTCTTTCGGAAAAGGCTGAACTGGCCATAATATTAAATCGATTTGGTCACTCCGCAAAAGCATTGGAGATCATTGAATCGCTGAAACAGACGGCAGTAAAATCTAAAACTTATGGCATGTACTGGAAAGAAAATACTGCGAGCTGGAGATCATTTAATACTCCTGTTGAAGTACAAGCCTTAATAATTCAAGCATTTGCTGAAGTTTCCAATGATATGGAAACAATTGAAGAACTTAAGATCTGGTTAATTCAGAATAAGAGAACCAACTACTGGGAAACTACTAAGTCTACCACTGCAGCGGTGTATGCATTGCTAATGCAGGGAATGGATATACTTCCAGTGTCCTCGAATACTCAATTCGTAATTGGTGGAGAAAAACTGGACATGGAAGAATTGAGTAATACTGAAGCTGGATCTGGCTATGTGAAAACAACCTGGAAAGCCGGAGAATTTTCAGAAGATTTCGGAAATATTGAAATAGAGAACAATAACACTACCGCCGGATATGGTGGCGCTTACTGGCAGTATTTTGAGAATCTGGATAAGATCAAAACTCATTCTGAGAGTCCGCTTAATATCGAAAAAGAATTATATCTGAATACTGGAAATAAAGAACTCAAGAGAATAGATACCAATACTCCACTGAAAGTTGGAGATCTGGTAAGTGTTCGATTAGTCGTACGAGCTGAAGCAGATATGGAATTCATTCACTTGAAGGATATGCGTGCCAGTGGTTTTGAGCCAACAAACGTGATTAGTGAACATAAGTACCAAAATAGTACAAGCTATTATGAGAGCACCAGAGATGCTGCTACCCATTTCTTCTTTGATACGCTAAGAAAGGGAACTTATGTTCTTGAATATACCGTAAGAGCCAATAATGCTGGATCTTTCTCGAATGGGATAAGCACAATAGAATCTATGTATGCTCCTGAATTTTCCGGACATACCAGCGGAATTCGAGTGGAAATCAGAGAACAACAAAGATAAAATAGAGTAGTAATTTGGGGTTTTAACAAAATTTTTAGATATTGAAACACCCAATTTAAAAATCATGGACAGATCAAATGAAGACCATGAATTTACTGAGAAGATCGAACGTTTAGAAAGAAGCTATAACATGATGAAGTATGCTATTCTAACTACTGGAATAGGAATTATGATCCTGCTCTATTTGTTTCAGTAAATCAAAAAAGAGAAAAGCTTTCGCGTTGCGAAAGCTTTTCTCTTTTGAACCTCAACCACTTAGCCATTTCAGAATAAAACTTTATTTAAAATGATTCTAAACAATTTTTAAATTCTTAAAAATCTAAATATATTCGCAGCTTGTTTATAATTGGTCTAAATAAATACAGGTGCAAAAACTACTACTTTTACTACTCGCAATACCCTTTCTAACACTAGCTCAATCCGAACCAGACATCAAAGGTCAAATACTTCATAATTCTGAACCTGTTCCTTTTGCTACAATTATCATCCAGAAATTAAACAAGGGAACTTCGGCTAATGCTAAGGGCGAATTCAAATTTTACAATTTACCAGATGAAGAGCTTCAACTAAGCATTTCGGCGATTGGTTACCAGACTACCGAAGTGAAAGTACAATTCAGCGATCGCCCGGCTGTATTAAATATTGATCTCGAAATTGATGATCAATTGCAGGAAGTTGAGGTTTTTGGAAACAGGTTTAGCCATCCAGATAAGATCGAGGCTCTTACCCGATTGCCTTTAGAACCTTACGAACAGATCCAAAGTATCTCAGTAATCTCAGATAAGCTCATCAAACAACAGGGAGCACTCAGCATATCAGAAGCGACAAGGAATGTTCCCGGAGTTTATACATTTGCTACTTATGGAAACCGAAGTGAGAGTATTTCTTCCCGGGGATTTCGTGGAATTCCAATCTTGAAAAATGGAGTGCGTGTACATTCAGATTTTAGAGGAACAGGTATTCTAACCGACATGCAGGGTGTTGACAATATCCAGGTTCTTAAAGGTGCCGCTTCCATTACACAAGGCGTTGCTACCGACCTGGGAAGTCCTGGTGGTGTCGTAAATATCGTTACCAAAACTCCAAAATATCAGTTTGGTGGTGAAGCTTCGATGAGAGTTGGCAGCTACGGACTAGTTAGACCGGCTTTCGATGTATATGGTCCTCTAAATGAGCAAAAAAATATAGCCTTCAGAATAAATGCAGCATTGGAGAGAAAAGATTCTTACCGCAGCGGAATTTCTAGAGAGAGCTTCTATATCAATCCCTCGCTGGAATGGAAGCCAGATGATAAAACCGAAATAACTCTTGAAATGGATTATTTCTCAGATAGCAGAACTCCAGATGTGGGAACAGTTAATCTTGCTGAAAATGATCAAAACGCGATTTACGACCTGCCATACGATGTCTTTTTAGGTTACGAAAACGATCGCAATAATACAGAAAATAGTACTTACGCCATTAGAATCAATCGGGATCTAAGCGACAAACTTAGCCTTCGCGCCGCCTACTACAGGTCTAATCTGGATCTTGATAACAAGGGTGCCAGTTTTGGAAATGTGGTAATGGAAAACGATGTACCCGTCTATAACCAGAGAACTCGTGGTTACGGAATAAGCACCCGTAATGACAAGAACAGCGTGGTACAATTTGATCTAATTGGAGATGAAATCGAAACCGGTGCCGTGAGTCATATTTTTCAGGTTGGTTTTGATTATCGTACAACCAATTACGAAACCTTCAGCAAATCTGCTTCAGCTGTAGATACTATTGATGTTTTCAATAATTCCAATAGCCGGTCGTTACCAAATGGAATTAATTTTGCGGCAGCAAATGAAGGAACTGCCAGGTCTAAAGCTATAGGTTTTGTTGCTCAGGATGTAATTACTTTTACTGAATGGTTCAAGACTTTTTTAGGAGTGCGTTACTCTTCTGTAGAAACCATTAACGGCGATGAAAACAATAGAAGTGATTCATTTAATCCGCTTGCTGGAATTATCGTTTCTCCGTTTGAAAATGTAAATGTTTTTGCATCTTATACCAATAGCTCTTACCCTAGAACAGCAGCCAGAATTGGAGAAAATGGTGAAGAATTGGGGAATGAACGTTACGATCAGGTAGAAGCAGGTATCAAAACCAACTGGCTCAATAGCAGGTTGCGTTTTAACCTTACCCTCTTCAGAATAAATAATAAGAATATCAATCTTCCGGTATACGATGAAAACTGGATCGCAACTGGATTTTTTCAACAAGGTGGAAATGATCAACGGCAGGGAGTTGAAGTAGAACTTACGGGGCGGCCATTGCAAAATCTGGAAGTGATCGCTGGATATTCGTATATCGATGCGCAGTATAAAGATCACACTTCCTTTGTATATGGCTCTGCACCTCTAAATACACCAAAACACACCTTTAACACCTATGTGAATTATTCATTTTTAGAGCATCTTGAAGGATTATCTCTTGGTGGAGGTGTTTATTACACGGGTGACAGACCTGTTAATGACTGGTCTGCCGGAGCAGTAACTCACCAGGGAATTGTACCAAATCAAAAACCTTTCGATGTGGAAAGTCTCACGCAGGTAAACTTACAGGCTGCATACCAGGTTGATAAGAACTGGAATGTTAGGATTCTCGCAAATAATATTTTTGATAAAATTGGCTACAATGCCTATAGAACCAGGTTTATCAATCAAACGGACCCAAGAACTTTTAGCGGAGTAATTTCCTATAGATTCTAATTAAACGATTTACATAAATAACAATCTAAACAGCGTGGTTCCTAACCTTAAATATTAAAAATGAAAAAAAAGAAAGCATATACTTTTCGAAACTTTATGACAGACGTCCATCTCTGGTTGGGTCTGGCTAGCGGAATTATTCTATTTCTGGTTTGTTTTAGCGGAACCATGCTGGTTTTTGAAAAGGAGATCGAATCAATTTTTGCTGAAGAACTTCACGTTGTTCCCTCTTCGGAAAAGTTATCGATCGATGAATTAACCAGCAGAATGTCGGAAAAAGGTACTGTTTCTTCTGTTTCAATTCCAACTGAAGCTTCTGAAGCCTATGAATTTCGGGTAAAGACCTCACCAGAAGATCGTCGTGGAACCACCTTTATGATGGATCCGTATTCGGCAGAAATTCTCAAACCTGAACCTTCACCTCTAGACGGATTCTTCAGTGTAATGTTTAGAATGCATCGGTGGCTTCTTTTGGATACCAGCATTGGAAGACCCATTGTAGGTGTGGCGACAATTATCTTTTTATTTCTATCCATCAGTGGTATTATTATATGGTTTCCGAAGAAATGGAAATGGAAAGCTTTTAAACCAGGATTTAAGATCAAATGGTCTGCAAACTGGAAAAGAATTAATCATGATCTACATAACACTCTTGGTTTCTACTCCTGTATTTTTTTAGTGATCATGATCCTCACAGGACTTTGCTGGTCTTTTGAATGGTATCGGGAAGCAGGGAGTCAGGTTCTGGGAACGAAGATCTTTGGAGGAAGAGGTGGTCCTGGAATCACTTCTGAAACACCAGGTTCTAAAGTAATTTCACTTTCAGAAGCCTATACTATTTCCAATTTTGAGTTGAAATATGCTGGAAAAACAAGTATCAGCATCCCACAAGAAGAAACCAATGTATTAGAAATAAGAAAATATGGTGACAACAACTGGTCTCCGTCAACTTCAGATCTGTTGGTACTTGATCGGAATGGAACGGTGTTGAAAAAAGAACTTTTTGATGATAAGGATCTCAATGTGAAGATCGCCTCGCTCATTAAACCTTTGCATACCGGTGAGATATTTGGGATCTTTTCCAAGATTATTTATTTCCTGGCTTGCCTGATTGCCACTTCCCTACCCGTTACCGGAACCATCATCTGGCTGAATAAAATGAAGAAGAAAAAACGAAAATTGTAGGCTGAACTCAAATGCTCGAATTATTAACGTTTTTGGATTAATTCCATTAGTTTGGATTTTTTCCTTTATTTTTTCTGAAGATTGTAGTAATTTGCAGCCATGGAGGAGTTGAAATACGCGGTTGTTGATATTGAGACTACCGGGAACGGTATCAAAGGAAACAGGATCACAGAGGTTTGCGTGATCATTCTTGAGAATGGTGAAATCACAAAGACCTTTACATCGCTTGTAAATCCCAGCCAGTCCATTCCATTGTATATCGAAAGTCTTACCGGAATCAATGACGAAATGGTAAGCAGTGCACCGCAGTTTTCTGAAGTCGCAGAAGAGATCATGGAAATTACAAAGGACTGTATTTTCGTCGCTCATAATGTGAACTTCGATTATAATATACTGAGGGCTGAGTTTGCGATGCTGGACATGGATTTTAAAAGAAAGCGTCTTTGTACCGTAAGACTTACGAAGAAATTGATTCCAGGCTTGTTTTCTTACAGTTTGGGAAATATCTGTACCTCCATCAACATTCCTATTTACGATAGACATCGTGCGCAGGGTGATTGTGAGGCAACGGTCATCTTGTTAAAACGTTGTCTTTCGCTAGATCCTGAACTCGAAGTTGTTACCGAATTTTTGAACAGAAAAAGTGGTGCAGAATATTTACCGCCGCACTTTAAAAATGCCGATTTTGAAAAGCTTCCGAAATCTACCGGCGTTTACTTTTTCAGAGATAAAGATGGTATTCCATTATATATTGGCAAGGCGAAAAATATCAAAACCCGAATAAAATCGCATTTCCAGGAACGTAGTAATCGCAAATACCAGTTGATGCAGGAAACGCATAGCATCGATTATGAGCTGACTGGTTCTGAATTTCTCGCGCTACTTCGCGAAGCTGAATTGATTCTGAAATATTATCCAAAATATAATAAAGCTCAGAAGAAAGTTTCTAGACCTTATACGCTCACCTCCTATCATAATCAAAAAGGCATTGAAGTATTTGCCTTGCACAAAAACAAAATTGCACCGGTAAGCTGGATGAAATTCTATACCCGTGAAGAAGCGATAAGCTTTTTAGAAAACCTGTGTAAGGATTTTGATCTCTGCCCGAAATATACTGGCTTGCAAAGCGCTACTTCCGCTTGTAATCATTACAAACTGGAAGCCTGTAGCGGAGTTTGTAAAGAAGGAATTTCAGTTACCGAATATAACTCCCGGGTTGCAAAAGCAGTAGATTTTATTGGAACCTATGATGAGTCCTGTCTTTTAATGGAAAAGGGTCGAACTAAAGGTGAAAGAAGTTTTATTTATCTGGATAAAGGTAAGTATGCCGGCTACGGGTACATTGGACCTTCAGATGACTTTAACCATCCTGATGAATTCCGGAATTTTTTAGTCCAGGCGAAAACTTCCAGCTATGCAGATCGTATTGTAAGTCGGTATTTGAACACGAAGAAGAATCTCTCTCCCGTAAAATTAAATTCTTCCGAAGAATTGGTAGAAAACGATATTTGGTTTGGATAGATGCCAGATCCCCGTTGAGACATTTATATTTCGCCTATTTTTACCTTCTGAAAAGAATTTATGCATCCAGATAACCCTCATAGGGAACAATACGATTTCACTGAATTAGTTAAAGTCAATAGCGATCTCAAACCTTATGTATTCAGAAACAAATACGATAATCTTACTATAGATTTCAGTATTTCTGAAGCTGTACTCAATTTGAATAAAGCGCTCTTAAATTACCATTACCAGGTTAAAAACTGGAGTATTCCGCAGGGATATCTCTGTCCTCCAATTCCCGGAAGAATGGATTATTTGTTACATCTTAGAGATTTTCTGGATAATAAGATTGGAAAAGAACACTATTCCGGACTTGATATTGGGGTGGGAGCCAGCAGTATTTACCCAATTCTGGCTGCAAAGCATATGGGCTGGAAAATGCTTGGTAGTGATATCGAAATCAAATCTATTGAAGCAGCGCAGCAAAACGTTATCAACAATAAGCTTCAATCCCAAATAGAAATTCGATTACAGGAAGACCGTGGTTCCATCCTGAAAAATGTGATCAAAGAAAATGAGTCATTTGATTTCAGTATGTGTAATCCTCCCTTTCATGATTCCGCAGAAGAAGCTAACAAAGCTAATTTCAGGAAAAATACTAATCTTGGAATCGAGACCAGGAGATTAAATTTTGGAGGACGGTCCAATGAACTATGGTGCCGTGGTGGCGAAGCTTTATTTCTAAAGAGAATGATTAGAGATAGTGTTAGCGTGAACAAAAACGTACAGTGGTTCACTTCCCTGGTATCAAAACAAGAAAACTTACCGGCTATAGAAAAACAATTAAACAAACTCAATGCAGATTTTGAAATAATCCACATGGAATTAGGAAACAAAAAGACAAGATTTGTAGCCTGGAAATTCTAAAGCTTCTAGAATTTTTGAATCTCAAACTGTTCGTAAACAATTGAATTTTAAGTGGAAACCCTTATTAGGTATTATCATAAAAATGTCTACATTTAAAGCTTAAAGTTTTGGTTATCGAGTAAGTATAGCATAGGTGTATAATTACCTTATTCTTTAACTAACCAACCGAAAAAGGGATAACATAGTTATCCCTTTTTTATTGTATGCTAATATAGGTCTTACATATATCGAATTAATTTTCGTTATTGTAGCAAATACCATGATCTTAGAATGATAGAATTAGCTACAATAGATTATATCCTTATTTTCTCTTTTTTCGCGCTTACCCTGGGCATAGGGTTTTATGTTTCAAAAACTTCCGGTAAAAGTTCCAAAGAATATTTTCTATCTGGTAAAACAATGCCGTGGTGGCTACTTGGTGTTTCTATGGTCGCGACCACGTTTTCTACTGATACTCCAAACCTGGTAACTGATATTGTTCGCAATAATGGAGTTTCTGGTAACTGGGTCTGGTGGGCGTTTCTATTAACCGGTCTGCTAACTGTGTTCGTTTATGCCAGATTATGGCGTAAATCCAATGTTGATACAGATATTGAATTCTACGAATTGAGGTATGGTGGAAAACCTGCAAAGTTCCTTAGAGGATTTCGTGCACTATATTTGGGGGTCGTTTTCAATGTGATGGCCATGGCAGCAGTAAGTCTTGCCGCTATTAAAATTGGACAGGTTATGCTCGGTCTATCTGCCATCGAAACTTTGGCACTAGCCGGAATCGTGACAGTTATATTTAGTACTCTCGGAGGATTCAAAGGAGTAGTTTACACAGATTTCATACTATTTTTTACGGCAATTATTGGTGGTGTTGGAGCTGCTTACTATTGTGTGAATTTACCTGAAGTGGGCGGACTGGAAAGTATGCTAACTCACGAGAATGTTTCCGGTAAACTTAGCATGCTTCCAGATTTCTCAAACACCGAAGCACTTATCACTCTTTTAATTATTCCACTGGCAGTTCAATGGTGGAGCGCCTGGTATCCTGGCGCAGAGCCAGGAGGTGGTGGTTACGTAGCACAGAGAATGCTGGCTGCAAAGAACGAAAATCATGCTATCGGAGCCACTTTCTTTTTTAACGTGCTTCATTACGCATTAAGACCATGGCCGTGGATTTTGATTGCATTATCATCACTGGTTGTATATCCAGAATTATCTGATTTGC
>NZ_CAJWRQ010000079.1 GCF_913046405.1 uncultured Christiangramia sp. | reverse complement strand
TGAAACTCCTGGAGCATGGCAACCGCAATGGGGTGGTACCGACGGAACTTTGGGTGTAAATACAGGTGATAGTGATGATCCGGCTGCATTTTCAGTAGAAGATGACGCATACTACACGCTATCATTAAACACTGAAGACATGACCTATACTTTCGAAGCTATGGATGTTTCTGCAGCAACAATGTACGATATGGTAGGTATTATTGGTACTGCTACTACAGGTACAGACGAAGGTTGGAATGATGATATGGATATGACCCAGTCAGATTTCGATTCTCACATCTGGTACATGAACGATGTGGAACTGTTTGACGGTGAACTTAAGTTCAGAGCAAACAACGCATGGGATGTAAGCTGGGGTGCAAGTACACCTATCAGTGGTCAGGGTGCAAACGCAAATGATCCAAATATCCCTGTTACTGCAGGAGTTTATGATATCTGGTTTAATGACCTAACTGCAAGATATATTCTTATTCCTGCAGGAGAATAATCATACAATTTTATACCGGGGCTAATTTAATTAGCCCCTTTTTTTTCTTTAAACTGAACTAAATATGAATACTAATAAATTTTTATGCAGTCTGCTGCTGGGTGGTGCACTCTTTATGGGTTCGTGCTCCGGTGATGATTCAGATGACATCGTGGATGAGACAGATGATATAACTGGTACTCCAGAAACCCCTGCTCCATCTGAACCTCAGGCTTTGGACCTGGCATCCCTGGACAATAACAACCGGGTAATGATGCAGGCTTTCTACTGGGATGTAGAACCAAGATTTGCCTGGTGGGACAACCTTTCAGAAAAAGTACCGCAATGGTCTAAAGCCGGTGTGGACAGAATCTGGATACCATCTCCTGCCAAAGGACAGTCTGGTGGTTACTCTATGGGTTACGATGTATCAGATTATTTCGATTTTGGTGATTATGATCAGCATGGAACCGTGGAAACAAGATTTGGTTCAAGAACCGAACTTGAATATCTGATTGCTACAGCTCACAGCAATGATATTGAAGTGATCGCAGATATTGTACTGAATCATAATTCTGGTGGAGGTTTGCAATACAATCCGTACCGGGAATATGATACTTACACTTTATTTGATGAAGCAAATGGAAATGCTTCAGGGATGTTCAACAGAACTTACGAGGATTTTTATCCAAATAGTGTGAGCCAGTACGATCCGGGAAGTCTTTTTTATGAAGAGACCAATCTTGATCACCATAGAGAAAGAGTTCAGGACTGGCTATGGAGAGACGAAAATTCAGTAGCCAAATATTACAAAAATGTAATGGGATTTGATGGCTGGCGTTTTGATTATGTAAAAGGTTTTGAACCATGGGTCGTAAAAGAATGGAATGAGGCTGTTGGAGGATTTTCTGTAGGAGAAAATTTCGACGGAAATCCAGATGTACTTCGTGACTGGATCGAAGCTTCAGGATCACCTGCTTTTGATTTTTCTACGTTTTACAAACTGGAAGAAAGTCTGGACAGATTTGAAAATCTTAGTATTCTCGAGAGTGATATGCTTTGGAAAACAAATCCTGAAGATGCAGTAACCTTCACTGCGAATCATGATACTGAAAAAGATTCTAATGAGGATAATTATATCATGAGCTCCAATAAAATGAAGGCTTATGCATATATCTTAACTCACCCTGGCTATCCTACGATCTTCTATTCAGATTATGAGAATGAAGAATTTAAAGATGAGTTGAAGACGTTAATTTCGATTCATAACAGTCTTGCAACTGGGGACACGGAGTTACTTTATGCAGACCAGGATGAATATGTTATGAAAAGAAATGGATCAGGTACTAATCCTGGATTAATTCTTTATATTAGCATCAATAATGGTACAAAAAGAAGAACAGTAAGTTCGAACTGGAGTAATGTTACGCTACAGGATTATAGTTCGAATTCAACATATTTCCCTGCCTCCGATGAAAATGGAGCGGTGACCATCGAGGCTCCTGCAAATGGGTATTCGATCTGGTCTATTACAGAATAAAGATTTTTATTTTGAATTTTCATAGGTGTTAATTCAAAGAAGGCCTCACAGATTTGTGAGGCCTCTTTTTTTTGTTATTTTTTCTCTGAAATATGCTACAAAAAGCATATAATTTAGCTTAGTTTCGAACCCAATCCTCTATTTCTACTACTGAATCTCAATAGAATAGAATTTCCAAACCTTTAATTAAATGTTTTCATTATTTGTCAACTTTTTATTGTTAGTAAATTTTTAGATCATTGGTTATCAGTATTTTAACTGTTTTTGTTTGAAAACTTTTTTCAAACGATTTGTTAATTGTCCGGAAATAATGCCTAGTTTTATACCAGCCGATTAGAGCATTTCTAACCTAAAAATCTCATTTTTATGCCTGTACAGGAAAATCCAGTTGTTCCAAAGACGTATACTCAGGAACAGGCCTTCGAAGCTTCACTAAAATACTTCAAAGGCGACGATCTTGCCGCCAGAGTTTGGGTAAATAAATACGCCCTTAAAGATTCTGACGGGAATATTTATGAACTCACTCCAAACGATATGCACAGACGTATCGCCAGCGAAATTGCAAGAGTTGAAAAAAAGTATCCAAATCCTATGACCGAAGACGAAGTTTTCGATCTCATCAAGGATTTTAAATATATCGTTCCACAGGGAAGTCCTATGGCTGGAATTGGGAATCCTTACCAGGTTGGTTCGTTATCTAACTGTTTCGTGATCGGTAATGATGGAAATTCAGATTCTTATGGTGGGATCATGAAGATCGACCAGGAGCAGGTTCAGTTAATGAAAAGACGTGGTGGTGTAGGTCATGACCTTTCTCACATACGTCCTAAAGGATCGGCTGTAAAGAACTCAGCGCTTACCTCTACCGGAATTGTTCCTTTTATGGAACGTTACTCTAATTCTACAAGAGAAGTAGCACAGGATGGACGTCGTGGAGCTTTGATGCTTTCGGTTTCAGTAAATCATCCCGATTCTGAAGATTTTATCGATGCTAAAATGGAGCAGGGCAAAGTTACAGGTGCCAATGTTTCGGTTAGGATCGATGACCAGTTCATGAAAGCTGTAAAGAACAACACTAATTATACTCAGAAATATCCAATCTTTTCCGCAGAGCCAAAGGTTTCAAAAGAGATCGAGGCAGATAAACTCTGGAAAAAGATCGTACATAATGCATGGAAATCGGCTGAACCTGGTATTCTTTTCTGGGATACAGTGATCAACGAATCTGTGCCAGATTGCTATGCAGATCTTGGTTATAAAACGGTTTCTACCAATCCTTGTGGAGAGATTCCACTTTGTCCTTATGATTCCTGCCGTTTGCTTGCGATCAATCTTTTCTCTTATGTAGAAGAGCCATTTACAGAAAATGCGCACTTTAACTACGAACTATTCAAAAAACATATTTCTGCTGCCCAAAGTATTATGGATGATATCATTGATCTTGAACTGGAAAAGATCGACAACATCATTGGTAAGATCGATGCAGATCCAGAAAATGAAGAGGTAAAGGCAGTGGAGAAAAATCTATGGCTTAATATCCGTAAAAAAGCACATGAAGGTAGAAGAACTGGTATAGGTATTACTGCGGAAGGTGATATGCTTGCCGGTTTAGGTATTAAATACGGTAGCAAGGAAGGAATCGATTTCTCTGTAGACATTCATAAGAATATTGCTATTGAAGCCTATAGAGCTTCCGTAGAAACTGCGAAAGAAAGAGGTGCTTTTGGGATTTTTGATTCGGAAAGAGAGAAAAATAACCCATTCATTCTTCGATTGAAAGAAGCTGATGAAAAGTTGTATTACGACATGCTTGAGCACGGTCGTAGAAATATCGCGCTATTAACGATCGCTCCAACTGGAACGACCAGTCTTATGACGCAAACCACTTCGGGAATTGAGCCTGTTTTCCTACCGGTTTACAAAAGAAGAAGAAAAGTAAATCCAAATGACAAGGAGGCTCGCGTAGATTTTGTTGATGAAGTTGGAGATTCGTGGGAGGAATATGTGGTTTTCCACCATCGTTTTAAGCAGTGGATGAGCGCCAAAGGTTATGATACCGATAAAAATTACTCGAACGAAGAACTTGACAAACTGGTTAAACTTTCACCTTACTACCAGGCAACGTCTAATGATGTAGACTGGCTTAGCAAAGTGAGAATGCAGGGAGCTGTACAAAAATGGATCGATCACTCTATTAGTGTGACCATTAACCTTCCAAACGATGCTACAGAGGAACTGGTTGGAAAACTGTACCTGGAAGCATGGGAAGCTGGTTGTAAAGGTGTTACTGTATATCGTGATGGTTCAAGATCTGGTGTTTTAATCTCTAACGATGAGAAAAAAGAGGAAGACGAGGAACAGACTTCCGGATCTTTCCCTCTAAAAAGACCAGACGTTCTTACTGCAGATGTGGTTCGTTTCCAGAATAACAAGGATAAATGGATCGCATTTATAGGACTTGTAGATGACAGACCGTACGAGATTTTTACCGGTTTTGCAGATGATGAAGAAGGTATTCTTATCCCTCGCTGGGTGACTGAAGGTTATATCATTAAAGCCAGAAATGAAGACGGATCTTCTCGTTACGATTTCCAATATGAAAATAAGCGTGGTTACAAAACTACGATCGAAGGACTTTCACATAAATTCAATCCAGAATTCTGGAATTATGCAAAATTGATCTCCAGCACATTACGTCACGGAATGTCTATCGATAAAGTGGTAGATTTGATCAACAGCCTTCAATTGGATAACGAATCCATTAATACCTGGAAAAACGGAGTGGTAAGAGCGCTTAAACGCTTTATCGCTGATGGAACAGTTGCCAAGAAGGAAAAATGTAATAACTGTAATTCTTCAAACCTTATTTACCAGGAAGGTTGCCTCACCTGTAAAGATTGTGGTTCTTCTAAATGTGGATAATTTAATTGTTGTAAGTGTTAAACTGAAAAAAAGGTCTCGTGAGAACGAGACCTTTTTTTTGTTTACATACTTCTACTACTGAAGTGTAACCTTTACAATACCAATTTCATGCTTCTTCTGAAGATTTTCTGGCTCGATCCCGGGACCAATAGAAAACTGAAGTGCTTCCACCTCTTGCAGATCAAAACCTTCCGGGTTCTGATGCTCAAAATAATAGGGTAGAAAACCAGGATAAGGACGTGGCAAAGTGATCGTTTTAACTGGCTTGAGTTCATCAAGTTTGATCCTTATCTCTTTTAAATGATTATCTAATTCGATCACTTTTCCGAAAGCCGAACCGTTTTTCACCAATAACGCAACCTGAAGTTTCTCGGTCCCCGACTTAAGATTACGAGCCTTAATGATAAGTTCCTTCTGATCTCCAGGAAGCCTTGATCCTATTTTATTCTGAAAATTAAATCGAAAAGAGTAATCATAAATTGGAGTTGCGTTTTTGTTCTCTATATCTTCTGAAAATAATTCATCCAGTCTTACCTGAAATTCGTCCTCAACTGAATTTAGGGGAACAATTTGATTGCCAGGTTTCCATGAATGAACCACCATATCTGCATCCATAGAAGCATCGAAAACTGAGATAGCAGAACCTTTATCATAAATACGAGTAGAATAAACATCTTCTGAATAGAAATCCCAGTTCTCCGGACTACCCGAAACATCACCCGGGAATGTTCGTTTTCCATTCGTTGTTTCCAGAATAATACGGTAAGTAAGTATTCCTGGAACCATCAAATTTTGCGGTACATCTGCAGAATAATCGTATTTATTTTTTGCTTTCATTTCTAATGCTTCGTAACTATTTCCATTCTGAAACCATATTTCGGCTTTATTAATCTCCTCATTTGAAACGATCTCTGCATCAATAGAAAAGCTCTGATTAGCTTCCGCGGCATTAACTGCTTCATGCAGGACATAGGTACGGTCAACCGACTCTTCTACCGCCACAAAATTGTCGAGTTCCAAACGAAAGTCTCCTTTATAATTTTTAATATCAAAATTCTGCCCTTTTTGAGTTAGTAGATAGGTACCAGGAGAAATTGAAATCGCACCAGCTTCAGCCTCCTGAACTTCAGATTCCGCGATATTTATCTGTTGGAACTCAAAGTTTCCAGCAAGCCCGGGAATAGCTATTTTCATCTCGTTCAAATTGTACCTGATCACGGCAATTGTTTTTTCAAGACTATTATTTCCAAAGGGATCCTTGATAAGAAATGGGTCGGGCATTACTTCCAGACGCCAGACTCCTTCTTCTAGTTTATCCAGGAAGTAAGCTCCTTTTCCGTCATATTCGATCACTTCAGAACTACCGTGACCCGCAATTTCTCTTAATTCTGAAATAGCCTTAGGCTTTTCAGCATTTGAATTCGTGTAAATAAACTTTTCCGCAGAATTATAGACAGCTAGATCATCCTCATACTGAATAAGAAAATCTCCAAATTTTAAGTTGTCGGGATAGGTTCCCTGATCTTCGCCTAATTTGTTATGATGGAATATCTCCCCGGCGATCATAAGACCCAAAGCCTTATGCGGAGTATAATTGAGATTCATATAATGGGTATTATATTCTGTATTCGCATAAGCCAGAAAAGATGGATCATAGGCAAAATGCGTCCCGATCTGAATTCCCGCTTCTCGAAAACTGCGTGCCATTGCGGGATAGATATATGATTTATTAACATCGGCAGCATCAAACTCATACACTAGTTTAGCGGCATTATTATTTTCGATAGCATTGCTAAATGGAATATTATAATCATTCACATTGGGAAGCAAATTCCCCGGGATTTCCTTCTTAAAACCAAGTCCGGTTGGATACCATTGAAAAGTACCACCCTGAATATCAGATTTAAAATAAGTATCTGCAAGGTGAACACTATGGGTGACGTTATAAAAAACAGGTTTCTGAGAACCGGAATCCCGAATAGCCTTCGCGAGTTTATTAATGAATTCTTTTACCTCTTCAGGAGTACCGCGATGATGTGGTTCATTGCTGATTTCAACAGCGATTAGATTCGGATCATTTTTGTAGGCAATTCCCGTATAAGGATTCACGTGGTTCATAAATTGCGTGAGATAATTTTGCTGGGCAGCGACCGCTTTGGGATTGGTCAAACTTCCTTCCTTGCCATACTTATTGGAAAATCCCGGAGTATCCTCGTCTGGTTCCGGCCAGCCATTTCCCCAATATGCTATTGGAGTGATTACAAAATTGATTTCGCGTTTTTTGAGTTCACTCAGTAAATAATCGAACGCATCCAGGTGTTCATTCTGCAGTAAATTCCCATCTGCATCGCTAATTTCTGTATCCCAGACGTGAAGACGATACAGATCAAAGTTAAGTCGGGAAAAATGGTAGAGATCTTTATCAATTTCAGCTTTGATATCAAGCCCGAGTTTCTCACCAGATCGGTAAGCATGCGCGAATGGTGCCGAATAATTGACTCCAAAACCCTTTACCTCCTCTCCGGAAGGCTCCCAGCGAATTATCCCATTTTCGTCAACAACTGTAGTTATTTGAGAAAAAACGGGACAAATATTTAAAAAAAGTACAATAAGTACAGTAATCCAATCGAATATACGAGACATTAAAATTTAAAGTTTAGAGTGTACAGATGCCGATGGCTTCTTCAAGCGCTTTTAGCTTATTATCATAGGTTGGAATAAATTCCTGTGCAATATAACCATCAAAACCGGTATCATGAATCGCCTGAATTATTGCAGGGTAATTCAATTCCTGAGAATTATTGATCTCGTTCCTCCCCGGATTTCCCGCGGTATGATAATGATTGATGTACGGATGAAATTCTCTAATGTTTCGAATAACGTCACCCTCCATGATCTGCATATGGTAAATATCGTAGAGTAATTTAAAGTTGGGTCGGTCCAGCCTTCTGGCAAGCTCAGCTCCCCACGACGTATGATCTGCCATATAATCCGGATGATTTACTTTGCTATTTAGCAATTCCATGACGAGCGTGACCTTTCGTGATTCAGCATGGTCCAACAAGGGCATTAATCCTTCTACACAGTTGTTCCAGCCAGTTTCATTATCCATCCCACGCCGACTCCCGGAAAAACAGATGACATTCTCAATATTATTATCAGCAGCTTTGTCGATGAGTTCTCTATAAGAAGTTTGCAATTTCTGATGATTTTCAGGGTCATTGAATCCATCGGTTAAACTGATAAAATCATCGGTAGCCATGGAACATGCCAGACCTTCCTCCTGCACGATTTCCCATTCTGAAGGTTTTAAAAGATCAATAGCGCTGATTCCTAATTCTCTGCAGGCCTTCGCAAACTCCTTAAGTGGAATATCTGCATAACACCAGCGACATACAGAATGATTGATCTTTGAAGTAGGGTCTTGCAAATTATTAATTACAACATCGAAACCGGATGCATTCGAAAATGATGGAATGGCAAGTAAACCAGCTCCAATTCCCAGGTTCTTTAATAATTTTCTACGAGATTGATCTTTAGCCATCCTGAAATGTTTTTCCTAAATTAATAATAAATGTAATTCATACAATTATTATTTAAAGAAATTATTTTCAGAATTTAGAAAATCTCGAAATTATATCCTGCTTTTAATAATTGTAAGTAATTCTCTTTATTGAATTTATGCAAAAATGCTCCTCTTTTACTACCCGATTTATCTTTTTCTTCCAGTTTTTCTAAAACATTAAGAGATAAAACCTTTTTTCTAAAGTTTCTCGCGTCCAGTGGCTTCTGATAGATCGCTTCATATAGGTTTTGTAATTGTGGAATCGTAAACTTTTCTGGCAGCAGCTCAAATCCAATGGGTCTGTGACGCGCATTATGTCTAAGTTGTTCCAATGCATCCTGTACCATTTGATCATGATCCAGAACCAATTCGGGAAGATCATCAATTTCAAACCAGTGGGCACCATAATGCTTTTCTAGTTTGTCTATATAATCCTCCACTCTAATTAAAGCGTACTGAGCCACAGATATACAGCGGAAGCCAGGATCACGGTCCTGTTTACCATAAGTCTTTAATTGCTGCATAAAAACCTCTTTCAATCCGGTAGCCTCTTCTAAAACTCTCTGCCCTGCCAGCTCAAGATCTTCATCCAGCCGTACAAAGCTACCAACAAGTGACCAGGATCCTTTGAAGGGCTCTACCTGACGCTCGAAAACCAGCAATTTAAGCTTCCCCTCATGAAATCCGAAAATAATACAGTCTGTTGCGACATACATTTTCTCCCTGATCTGGTAAAGGTCTGTTGGCTCGAAAACTTCCGGTTGTGAGTTCTTAGTGTGCATAATTATATTCTGAAATAATAAATGTAATTAGGACATTTATTATATTTGAATTACTCAAAATTAATCAAGTCTTGACAAATATCAGATCTTTTTCTACGAAGCCTTCGGTTTTTGATGATTACCAAGCGGAATTACTCGTTAATTCTCCTGGTCGAATCAATTTGATTGGAGAACATACAGATTATAATGAAGGCTTCGCGATGCCAACCGCGATCGATAAGCAAATAAGTTTCAAATTCAGAATAAATGAAACGGAAAACTTCTGCAGGATATACAGTGACACTTTTAATAATGGATTTGAATTTCACCTCGACCAGCCATTAAAGAAGCAGAGCGACTGGAGAGATTATTTACTCGGCATCATTCACGAACTTCAGCAGAAGAATAAATTGCTGGAAGGGTTTGATTGTATGATTTCCAGCGATCTTCCTACCGGTGCCGGGATAAGTTCTTCCGCAGCACTGGAATGTGGTTTCTGTGCGGGCCTTAATGAATTATTTGCTCTGAATTTAAGCGACATTGAGATCGCAAAGATATCTCAATGTGCAGAAAATGAATTTGTAGGTTCTAACTGCGGAATCATGGATCAATTTGCTTCTGTTCTTAGCAAAAAGGATCATTTTATCAAATTGGATTGCCGAAGCCTTGCTACTGAATATATTCCTGCAGATCTCGGAAACTTTGAATTGCTACTGCTAAACACAAGGGTATCTCATAATCTGGCCGACAGTGATTACAATTCCAGGCGTGAGGAATGTGAAGCAGCGATCAGGATAATTCAATTGAAGAATCCGCAAATAAAAAGCTTACGAGATGTGGATTTTGACTTGCTAGAAAGTTATCGATCAGAACTGTCTGAGATAACTTACCAGCGCTGTTTATATGTACTACAGGAAAACGAGCGTGTGCAGGCAGCTGCAGATGCGCTTCGCAATAATGACCTTCGTGCCCTAGGGAAATTGATGTATGCTTCTCATCGCGGCTTGCAGTGTCAATATGAGGTGAGTTGCCAGGAACTTGATTTTCTGGTTAATTTTGCTGAAGAAAAAGAATTTATCTACGGAAGCAGAATGATGGGCGGTGGCTTTGGCGGCTGCACCATTAACCTTATAAATTCTGAAGATGTTGAAAGCTATATTACTGAAATTTCCGAAGCATATTTTGAAAGATTTAAGATCTACCCGGAAGCAATCAAAGTTGCACCTTCAGCCGGAACAGAAATAATAAAACTGGTATCCCATGAATGATGAAATGAACAAACTACCTCATCGCAGGTATAATATTTTGACCGGTGAATGGATACTGGTTTCACCACATCGCACAAATAGACCATGGCAGGGTAAAACCGAAGAGAATAAAACCCATGATAAAGCCTCGTACGATCCGGGTTGCTATCTATGTCCAGGAAATACCAGGGCAAGCGGAGAAACGAATCCGAATTATTCTGAACCTTATGCTTTCATAAACGATTACAGCTCTCTGTTGCCGGATACTCCTGAAGTGAATTTTGAACAAGGCCTGCTGAAGGCTGAAACTGAAAAGGGAATTTGCAAAGTTGTTTGCTTCTCTCCAGATCATTCGCTAACGCTGCCACTGATGGAAGTTTCAGAAATCACGAAGGTTGTGCAGATCTGGAAAACCGAATTCGCTGAGCTAGGGAAAAATCCAGACATCAATTACGTCCAGATTTTTGAAAATAAAGGCGCTATTATGGGGTGTAGCAATCCGCATCCTCATGGACAAATATGGTCGCAATCTTCCATTCCAACCGAAATTTCGAAAAAATCTGAAAGATTCGAAGCATACTGGCAAAAGAACAATTCCAGCCTTCTGGGTGATTATTTAAGTCAGGAGTTGGCTTTAAGAGAACGAATTCTGGATGAGAATGAGCATTTCGTTTCCTTAATTCCATTCTGGGCGGTTTGGCCTTTCGAAGCGATGATCATTCCTAAAAGGCATCTTCAGCAAATAACAGATCTTGACGAGAATGAAGAGATCGCTTTTGCAGATATTATAAAGAAGCTGACTATAAAGTATGATAACCTATTTAAAACGTCATTTCCATATTCGTCTGGAATACACCAGGCCCCAACTAACGGCAAGGAACATCCTGAGTGGCACTTTCATATGAGCTTCTATCCGCCATTATTGCGATCTGCCACGGTAAAGAAATTTATGGTTGGTTACGAGATGTTTGCAGGACCTCAGCGAGACATCACTGCAGAACAGGCCGTAAAGATGCTGAATGCACAACCGAATATACATTATAAAAAGAGCTAATTCACAGCATGCTGTAACTTAAAAAACCCTCGGAAGATCGATCTTCCGAGGGTTTTTTATTTGTTGTTCTTTGTTTGTTGTTATGCGAAATACGCATATACCCCGACAACAATGATGATAATTGCAAAACCAACCGGTTTAACAAATTTCCACGGAGTGATATCCACTTGTTTTGTATGTTCTTGTAAGTAAGGCGTTTTACGAGGTCTTAACTTTCCAATAACCAGCATGATCACAACGTTCAAGGCAAAAAGAATTGCCATAACATCCAGGTAATGAGGATAGGCACTTGCTTCTATAGCTGCTAATTCAGCAGCGTCTGTAATTCCACTGGCAGCGGCATCTTCTAAAGCACTTTCAGCGAGGTACGGCTTCAGTCCAAACTGGCTTAGGATATATAATAGAGATCCTGATATAAGTCCGATTTTTGCAGCAATAGCTGGAACATACTTGGTTAAGTAACCAACTACAATGATCGTTAAGATGGGAATACTATATATTCCATTCACTTCCTGTAGATAGTCAAATAAACTACCTGCATTGGCTATTAAAGGAGCAATGAACATTGCTGCTACGGCAAGCACTATTCCGAAGATTTTACCATAACGAACAATGGTTTTCTCATTAGCATCCTTATTAATATGTTGCTTGTAAATATCGATTCCGAAGAGGGTTACCGAACTATTTAATACACTATTAAAAGAACTTAGAATCGCTCCAAAAATAACAGCTGCAAAGAATCCAATTAAATAACCAGGCAATACTCTATTCACCAAAAGCGGGTATGCTTCATCTCCATTTTCCAGATCAGCACCAAAAATATGGAAAGCGATGATACCAGGAAGAACAACGATAAGTGGCCCTAGGATCTTGATAAAAGAGGCCAGCATTAAACCTTTCTGTCCTTCCTTCAGATTTTTAGCAGCAAGGGCACGCTGAATGATCTGTTGATTAGTTCCCCAATAGAAAAGTTGTACTAACATCATTCCTGTAAAAAGAGTATGGAAAGGAACCGGGCTGGTCTCATCTCCCATGGACTGAAATTTCTCTGGATTAGTTTCTGTTAGCGTTGTGATTCCTTCCAAAAAACTACCATCTCCAATGATCACCAGTCCAAAAATAGGTACCAGGATCCCTCCAATTAATAGTCCGATTGCGTTGATACTATCAGATACGGCTACTGCTTTTAATCCGCCAAAAACAGCATAAATAGATCCAATAATTCCAATTCCCCATACGCAGATCTTTATTGCTGCATCATCTGAAACTCCTAAAAGAGTTGGAACGTCAAACATCCCGCTAATCGCTACAGATCCGGAATAGAGAATAATTGGTAATAAGACAACTACATAACCTGTAAGAAATAGGGCTGAAGTAAGTGTTTTAGTGGTAACATCATATCGTTCAGCCAGAAACTGCGGAACCGTTGTAAGCCCTCCTTTTAAGTATCTTGGTAGTAAAAAAATTGCCGTAACTACGATGGCGATAGCAGCAAGCGTTTCCCAGGCCATCACCGATAAACCGTTGGCATACGAACTTCCATTCAATCCTACGATTTGCTCGGTAGAGAGATTTGTTAGTAATAACGAACCTGCTATTACGCCGGCAGTCAGACTCCTACCGCCTAAGAAATAACCATCACTGGTGGACTCATCAGTTCTTCTGGTTGCGAAATATGCGATAATAGCTACGAGTGCTGTAAATCCAACGAAGGATAAAATTCCTATCATAATCTTTTCTTAAAATCTTCGGTTAAATATAGAATTATTATTTCACAGAAAAAGCAAAAACGATGTTGTTTTCATAGACTTCACCCGGTTTTAGCAGACTGCTAGGAAAGTTTCTGAAGTTGGGAGCGTCAGGATAATTTTGTGCTTCGATCGCGACCGCTGGAAAATTTTCATCCAGTTTATTCAGATACACCATATCTTCCGGAAGACTTTCCGGAGAGTAGATGACTACAACGGGCTGGTTGCTAATCACTTTAAGCTTGATACCGGTGAGCGGAGCGAATAATTGTGCCTGTACTTCATTTTCCATAACATCGAGCACGTAAACATCATCAAGTTCTCTATTACCCAACAACTTATTCTCTCGATAGTCCTTAGGATGATCCCTGAGTTTTGTCAAATTTCCAGTCGGTAGGTTATTTTCATCCAGTTCCAGGATCTTAGAAGCATTTACCTGCATAAAATGATCACTAATACTTCCACCACCATTCAAATTAAAGTAAGTATGATTGGTAAGGTTAATGATCGTGTTTCTATCTGTTCTGGCGCGGTAGGAAAGCTTCACATAATTATCCTCGGTCAGGGTGTAAGTGGCCTCAACTGTGACTTCGCCTGGGTAACCTTCTTCCATATGCTTACTTACGTAAGTCAGTTTTACTGAAGGATTCGGTGCATCTGTGATCTTTTTGATCTCCCATATTTTCGTTTGCACCCCCTTCCCTCCCC
>NZ_CAJWRQ010000078.1 GCF_913046405.1 uncultured Christiangramia sp. | reverse complement strand
ATCCCATGTTTCCTGCTCCAATTACTAATGTTTTCATTTTTGATTTTTTGATTCAAATATTATCGACTTATAGTCGAACGATTTCGAGCTATATGGTGCAATTACCATGCGATACGACGTTTTTTGAATGTCTCTGGCTCTAACACCCCCATAATTTACCCACATTCGGTTAGAATTAGCATTAATAAAAACTTAAAATCAGATTATTATATCCTGAAGTATAAGCCGATTTTCGTTCATTAAATGATAAATTGATAGCGTGAAATTCAGATATTTATAATTTTTCCATTGCTTTGATGACAGATTGAAAATAGATCATTATAAATGCAATCATAGAATGTTTAGTAATCTTAAAGTTATGTTAAACATCAAACAATGGAAGGTGTTTTTGCGCAAATCTGTCAATTAACTGTAATAATGGCAGAACTTGGACAGTGCTTATAGAATAAGGCTTGAGAGAGCAGAGTTCATTAGAACGCCAGAATGATACGCACGAATACTGCCATAGGCACTATAAACACTACTGATTTGTCTTAACAATTGTTGGATTAGGGTTACTTTAAACCGAATAATTTTTTTATAATTACAAATTACTAAAAGCCCTAGTGGCTATTCTTTAATTATCTACTACTCAGATTAATGGAAAGTACAGGAGAACGCTCAATTGTTACGTCTGAATCAAAAACCGAAAACGATCAAACTCGTATTATAGCTGTGGGGGCAAGTGCTGGAGGGCTGGAGGCTCTAAAAGCCTTTTTCGAAAATATAGAAGCTAGCGATCTCAACGCCTATGTCGTAATTCAACATCTGTCTCCAGATTATAAGAGTATGATGGCTGAATTACTGAAAAAGAACAGCAGGTTACCAATAATCCAGATCGATCACGAAATGCAGGTTAGACCCGGGCATGTTCACCTGATCCCTCCGGTTAATAACCTTAAGCTTGATGGTGATCGATTAATACTTACAGAAAAACCAAAGACACAGACTCTCAATTTACCTATTGATATATTTTTTGAATCCCTCGCTTCTCAAAGAAAAGACAAAGCTATAGGGGTAATTCTGAGCGGTACCGGAAGTGATGGAACCCGGGGTGTGCGTGCACTTAAGGAGAATGACGGTATGGTCATGGTTCAGGAGCCAGATGAAGCGAAATTTGATGGTATGCCTATAAGTGCCATTAACACAGGCCTTGTAGACTATGTGCTTTCCGTAAACGATATGGGGCATGAGCTTAAAAGATTTATTTCAACCCCGCCTATATTTCATTCTGAAGATGGTGATGCTAATTTTGACGAAAATGAATTGAATGCCATCCTGAATTATGTTAACGAGAAGTCAGGTCTGGATTTTAGAGAATATAAATATGCTACACTAGCGAGAAGAATTGCAAGAAGAGTAAATATTTGCAACTGCAATAATCTTAATGGTTATTTTGATTATTTAAAAAAGAACGACGAAGAAGTCGAAATCCTTTATAGAGAATTTCTGATTGGTGTTACTAAATTTTTCAGGGACGAAGAGGTATGGAATATTCTAAGAGATGAGGTATTTCCTGAATTAATTAAAAGTAAAAGCAATGGAGATGTTCTAAAAATCTGGGGTGTTGGTTGTAGCACAGGTGAAGAAGCATATTCCTTTGCTATTTGCCTGCACGAAGAAATGCAGAGACAGCAAAAGAATATTGAAATTAAAATTTTTGCAACAGATATCTCTCAGGCTCACCTGGACATTGGAAGCAAAGGACTCTATCCTGAAAGTATTGTCGCAGATGTTCCAAAGGATCTTTTACTGAAGTATTTTCTTAGTAATTCTGAAGGCTATCAGGTTACCGACAAATTAAGGAGGTCTGTTATTTTCTCCAGGCATAATATCATTAAAAATCCACCCTTCAGTAATATGGATATGGTGGTGTGCCGTAATCTTTTGATCTATTTTCAGAATAGTATTCAGAAAAAAGCAATGCATATGCTTCATTATGCTTTAAAACAAGATGGTATTCTTGTGCTGGGTACCAGTGAAAATCCTCATACGCTGAGGGATCAGTTTACTGAAATTAGCAGGAAATGGAAGGTTTTCAGAAATAAGAAAGTCAGCAAGAGACTTAAAGACGGGATTAGCCATGCTTCTCAAATGAATAATGATTATTCCAGAATTCTTGAGAACAATGCAAAAAGAGAACGCAAAAACCGAAGGGCTCAGGTAAATCCTATACGCCAGAAATTGCAGCATGAATTAAATGAGGCAATTCTTGGTCAGTTTGGTGGCGCTGCGGTTTTTGTAGATACCGATTATAATATACTGCAGGCAGTTGGTGAATTTAGAAAATATGCCGCTCTACCTGTAAGCGGATTTTCTATCAACTTATTGGATATGCTGGATTCCAGCTTAAAATATGTCATCCAGTCTACTTTTAATAAAGCTCTTGAAACTGGAGAAATTTCGGTTTACAAAGACGTAGTTATTGAAAAAGATGATGAGAAACTTGGAGTTGATATTATTATAAAACCGCTTAAAGAGTACTCTCTCGAAAACGAAGTAAATTATGTCATCACCTTTATAGAGAACGATGTTGACTTCTCAAAGGTTCAGGAAGTCGAAAAGGTGAGTCCTTCCAACCAGACGAAAGAATACGTTAATAATCTCGAGAATGAGTTGAAGCGTACCCGGGAAGACCTGCAAACTTCGCTGGAAGAGATAGAAACCAGTAATGAAGAACTTCAGGCGGCGAATGAGGAATTACTTGCATCTAATGAAGAGCTGCAAAGTACCAATGAAGAGCTGCAAAGTGTTAATGAGGAAATAAATACAGTTAATGCAGAGAATGTCCAGAAAATGGATGATCTCGCCGCATTAAATGCAGATATGAATAATTTATTGAAGAGCACCGATATTGGTGTGATCTTCCTGGATTCGCAATTCAATATTCGAAAATTTACTCCGGCAATTAAAAAGCACTTCAGTTTACTAAATAGTGATATTGGCAGACCAATCGATAATTTCACTAATAGTTTCGGGCTCACACGTAGACGGAGTTTTATAGATCGTTGTAAAAGAGTACTTCAAAGTGGTAAGGTATTGGAAAAGCATATAGTTTCCAGGGAAGGACGTAATTACCTGCAACGTATATCTCCATATTTTAATTCAGAGAACGAACGGGATGGGGTGGTGATCACCTTTATTGATATAGAAACAATTCAGAAGTCCAAAGAGAAACTCGCGGCCAGCGAAAAACGTTTTAGATCTTTCTATGAAGATGATCCTGTCTTACATATGAGTGTAGATCCAAAGTCTTCAGAGATTGTACAATGTAACCGTAAGGCCGTTCAGAAATTAGGTTATACGGAAAAAGAGGAAGTGATTGGAAGGTCTATTCATGAGTTTTTCGATAAAGACACAAAAGTTTCATCCACAAAACTTAAATCAAATATTAAGAAATCTGGTGAAATCATCAATGTAGAGCAGAATATGATCACCAAGAACGGAACTATTTTGCCGGTGATCTTAAATGCAACGGCTGAAAAGGATGAAGCCGAAAACCTCAAAACCATTCGCTATACCTGCGTGGATATTTCAGCCTTGAAAAAAGCAGAAGCTAAACTTCAGGAGCAAAAAAGTGATCTCGAGAGAGCAAATAGAGATCTGGAGCAATTCGTTTCCATTTGTTCTCACGATCTACAGGAGCCCTTGGCAACTATAAAATTTGGTAGTGATGTACTAGGGAAAATGTATGCCAAACATTTGGATGAAAAAGGGGAGAACTATATCAAGTATATCAAGAATGCTTCAGACAGACTATCCGGACAGATAAAAGCACTGCTGGAACATTCCAGAATAGGAAAGAATGGAGCAAAAGAACTGGTCAACATAAAAGAGGTTGTTGAAATTGTGAAATATGATCTCGGTAAGAGTATTAGGGATACAGATGCAAAAATTAATGTTGGTTCTATGCCACAAATCATGGGGTATGAAGTAGAACTTAGATTATTATTCCAGAATCTTATTAGTAATGCTATTAAATACGTTCCAAAAGAGCGAAATCCAGAGATCAGAATTTCTTCTTATCGTGAAAATGATTATTGGGTATTTTCCATCATGGACAACGGTCTGGGAATATCGAAAGAAGATCAGAAAAACATTTTTACAATCTTCAACCGTGTGCCTGGAAATGAGGATATGGAAGGAACAGGAGTTGGACTGGCACACGTAGAAAAGATCGTATTGCTTCACGAGGGAACCATCTGGGTAGACTCTCAGGAAGGAGTAGGAAGTACCTTTTATTTTAAACTGAAGGCTTAAGTATTTTAATGGCAGAAGAGAACAAGTACCCGGTAGAAGTAGACCTTAGCAGCTGTGAAAAGGAGCCTATTCATATTATAGGAACCACACAATCGCATGGTTTATTGATCGCCTCGTGTATTAAGACAGGTGAAATCACTCAGGTTGGCGAGAATGCCGGTCATATTATTGGTATTGCTTCAGAAGAATTACTGAAACTCAATATTTCTGATATTTTATCTTCGGAAGTAATTAAAAATATCAATGATTCTCTGCTGAAGGATGAGAGACTGGAAGTTGAAGAATCCCTTGTGAATGGTAAGAATTTCATTATAATCCCACATTTAAGCGGTGATTCTTTAATTCTCGATATTGAACCCACACACGAAAAGAAAGATAATTTCGACCTTCAGAAGGAGTTATCCGGATTACTGAATACCTTATCTGCAAGCGAAAATCCTCAAGAGCTTTGTCAGGATGCAGCCAATCTTACCCGCCAGATTTTTGAATATGACCGGGTGATGGTCTATAAGTTCGATGACGAGTGGAATGGAAAGGTGATCGCAGAAGCAAAGAATGATGATTTGGAAGCTTTTCTGGGATTGCAGTATCCGGCAAGTGATATTCCGAAGCAGGCGAGACAACTATTCTTTAAGAACAGAGTGCGTATCATCACTGATGTTAATTATGCTCCTGTAAAAATTGTTCCTCAAATTTCACCAATTGGTGGTGAACCTCTTGATATTTCGAAATCAAAACTTAGAGGTGTATCCCCAATCCATATTGAATATCTTCAAAATATGGGCATTGGTGCGAGTATGACTGCTGCTTTAATCAGCAACGGAAAATTATGGGGTCTGCTGGCCTGCCATCATCGGGAGGCTAAATTTGTGAGTTACTACGAAAGACAAACCTGTGAATTTCTAATCCAGATATTCTCGAATGAACTTTCACTAAAAAATTCCAACATATTTTTAAGTAAAATAGAAGAGGTAGAAAAAGTAGCAGGAAAACTTATGGATCAGGTATTGAGACAGGATTCCATCAAAAAAGGACTCGCGACCAATGATCTGAAAATTACAGATCTCATTGAATCTTCTGGAGCGGCAATTGTAATAGACGGGAAAATCAAGCTCGTTGGAAAGACACCTTCTAAAAAAGAAGTAAAAACGCTCATCAAAAAGTTTCTAAGTAAACAACAGGATAACATATTCTATACAAAGAACTTATTGAGTTTATATCCTGAAGCCAAAGACTATAAATCAACTGGGTCGGGTATTTTAAGTTCGCGGTTGGGGAATGACAGTATGAACTATTTGATCTGGTTTCGTCCTGAAGTAATTCAACAAATTGACTGGGGTGGTGATCCTAATAATAAAGCATTCTACGATTCAGAAAAAGAGCGGCTCACTCCGCGAAAATCTTTTGAGAAGTGGACCGAGGATTTAAGCGGTGTAGCAACTTTCTGGAAGGACTATGAACTTAGTGGCGCAAGGAAACTCAGTAAAAACGTTAATTATGTCATTCTCGATAATCAAAAACGTAACATAGATAATCTCAATGAGAAGTTGGTAACTGCTCATAAGGAACTTGAACTTTTCAGTCAGGGTCTTTCGCACGATCTAAAAGCACCTTTACGCGGTGTAGATGGCTATGCTCATATATTGAAAGAAGATCACTTCAGCAGTCTCAATAAAGAAGGGAGAATGGCGGTAGATACTATTTTATCATCAGTTCAGGAGATGCAGGATCTCATCGATAACATACTCTCCTTTGCCGGCGTCTCAAACGAAAATTTAAGCAAACAGGTCGTCTCTACAGATACTATGGTTAGTGATATACTGAAGTCATTTAATATAAAGTCTAACTTTAGCAATACGTCTGTTAGTATCGATGAGTCCTTACCAAAAATGCTGGGAGACAGAAGAATGCTGGGTCAGGTCTGGTCCAATCTCATTGCAAATGCTTTGAAATACAGTGAAAGAAGTTCCAGTCCAGCAATTGAAATTGGATATAATTTAAAAGAAAACATTACTGTATACCACATTAAGGATAATGGGATTGGTTTTGATCCAAAATATAAAGAGGAGATCTTCAACTTGTTTTCAAGGCATTCAGGAGATAATTACCAGGGAACCGGGATTGGATTAGCGATCGTAAAAAAGATCATCGAAAAACATAATGGTAAGATCTGGGCAGAGAGTGAACCGGGTAAAGGTTCAGCCTTCTACTTTCATGTTTAACTTTTAGCAATTGTTTCATACTTTGTTTTAGTTTATTTTCGCTTTAGATATAGGTATAATCATGATCCACAGAAAACTTAACATACTTCTGGTTGAAGATAATGAGAACGATATTTTTCTCATCAAACGGCAAATTTCAAAGATCGTAGAGGAACCTGTGATCGAAACTACAGACAATCTGGAGGATTGTAAACGATTACTTTTGAACTTCGCACCAGATGTCGTTCTATCAGATTATAACTTGCCTAACTGTACGGGTCTGGATGTGCTAACCACCGTGCAGGAAATTGATGATTCTATTGGATTTATTTTTATTACCGGAACTATCAATGACGAGGAATTAGCGGCAAACACTATTTTAAATGGAGCTTCAGGTTATATTCTTAAAAAGAACATTAACAACCTGAGTGAAAAGCTGGAACCATTGCTGAAAAAGATGGTCATCAACATGACCTCAAAACAGGAACTTAGAAGCATGATTCGCCAGAATAAAATAACGGTGAACAAAATCTACGATTATCTGGATAAAATGAATTCTGAAGATCAAGCTCAGAAAGAGAATATTAATAAGATCAGGGAAGCGATCGGTAATTTCGATATAGATAGAAAAGATGCTGAATAAATTACGCGAAGCAACCAAAGCTCAACATGAGGCATTGGAAGGTGAAAATCTGGCCAACAAAATCATGGATCACAGTATCACTGAAGAAGAGTACAAACTACTCCTGCTTCAGAATTATGCTGCCTATGCTGCTACTGAAGACTCTATAGCCTTCCATCTAAAAAATTATTCTTCTACTAAAACTCATGCAATCAAACTGGATCTTTTAAGCCTTGGAATAGAAAAGGCTGAAACTTCTCTTGAATTCCAGTGTGACAATGAAGCAGAAGCTGTAGGTGCAGCATATGTTGTAGAAGGTTCTGCAATGGGAGGTTTGATGATAGGGAAGGAGCTGAAGAATTGTCCTCATCTTGAACATTTGCCGGATCAACAATTTTTCAGTGGAAAAAGAGACCAGATCAAAAGCTGGAATGAATTTTTAAAATTCCTTCGGAATAAAAATTTTACTGAAGATCAAAAAGAAATTGCTGCCAGAAAGGCTCAGCAAACTTTTGATCTGTTTGAAGAAGCGTTCAAAATTAATTTGATAAAATTATAAAGTCCTTTTCAGGACTTTTTTCATTAATATACCTTGCTATGTATAAGATAAAATTACTTCTACTTGTATTTCTCTCAATTCTGCAACTTGATCTGCAGGCACAATCGGGAAGGATTCCCGTGGAAGCCGAAAATGGGATGGTGGCAAGTTCTCATTATCTGGCCTCAGAAGCAGGTGTGGAAATACTCGAAAAAGGAGGAAATGCTATCGATGCTTCTATCGCAACTGCTTTTACGTTAGCTGTGACTTTGCCTTCCGCCGGTAATATTGGTGGCGGTGGATTTCTGCTTTATAAACCGAATGCAGATAAGGCAACCGGATTTAACTTTAGAGAAAAAGCTCCTCAAAAAGCTACAAAAACTATGTTCCTGGGTGAAGATGGTAAAGTCAAGGATAACTCGAACCACGAAACGACATTATCTGCAGGTGTACCGGGAACTGTTGCTGGATTGTTTCAGGCACATTCCAAATATGGAAAACTGGATTGGGCCAGCCTGGTTCAACCGGCGATCGATCTTGCCCAGTATGGATTCACGGTATATCCTGATCTGGCCAGATTTTCTGAATGGGTTTACGATAACAAAGAAGGATACTCAATTACAGCCACTGTTTTCCTGAATAGCAATGGAGAAGCTTATCAAACGGGCGATACGATTATTCAGAAGGATCTTGCTGAATCCCTTATTAGAATACGTAATCATGGAGCTGAGGGTTTTTATAGTGGTAAAACTGCCCAGCTAATTCATGATTTCATGAAGAAGACCGGTGGTATTATTTCCAAAAGTGATCTAACAGGTTATGAGTCGGAAGAAGTAGAACCACTCGTTGGAACTTATCGTGGGAATGAGATTATCGGGATGCCTCCTCCAAGTTCTGGTGGAACTGCGATCATAGAGATGCTTAACATTCTTGAGAATTACGATCTTCAGGAATACGGACTTAACAGCGCTCAGAGCATTCATTATATTAGTGAAGCAATGCGATTAGCTTTCGCAGACAGAGCTCAATTTCTTGGCGATCCTCAATTTAATCCTGACATGCCACTGGATTCACTTTTATCGAAATCCTATGCTAGTAAATTACAATCAGCAATTAAGGAAAAGACAGCTTCTACCAGTGATTCTGCTAATTTCAATAAGAAACATCTTCAGTTTGAAAGCGCTGAAACTACGCATATCTCGGTGGTCGATAAAGAAGGAAATGCTGTTTCGCTTACCTATACATTAGAACATTCTTACGGAAATCGGATCGTGGTAGAAGGAGCCGGATTTCTTCTGAATAACGAAATGGGAGATTTCAATGCGATTCCCGGATTGACAAATTCTGAAGGTAGGATTGGAACAGAACCTAATCAAATTGCTCCGGGGAAGAGAATGCTTTCAAGTATGAGTCCAACCATTGTAGCGAAAAACGATAAGGCCTATATCGTTATTGGGTCACCAGGAGGCCGAACTATCATTAATACTGTCCTACAGGTGATTCTCAATGTTGTAGATTACGATCTGGATCTCGCAAAAGCTATCGAATCACCAAAATTTCATCATCAATGGTTGCCAGATCTGATCACCTTTGAAGAGTGGGGTTTTTCGCCAGATACGATAGAGATCTTAAAATCCTACGGACACGAAACAGGAACGCGATCTTCACAAGGTAGAGCCATGGGAATTATCATAGATCCTGAAACAGGAGTTTACCAGGGTTCTGCCGACTCCAGAAGCTACACTGGTAAAGCGGTGGGATATTAGAAACTAACGCGTTCTATTTCTCGCACTTCGCCGCTATCTAAATTATCGAGTTTTTCATTAGCGATACGCACCCTTACCAGTCTTAAGGTGGCAAAGCCAACTGCTGCGGTCATTTTCTTTACCTGCCGGAACTTGCCTTCGATAAGTGTTATACTTATCCAGCTTGTAGGCCCATGACGTTCATCGCGTATTGGTTTGCTTCTTTCAGGAAATTCTGGAGTTACATTTAATTTAAAAACCTTGCATTCCTTAGTTTGGTATTTCTTGCCCTGTATCCCTATTTCAACACCTTTATGAAGTTTTGCTATGGCTTCTTCTGAAATGTCACCATCAACCTGTACATAGTATTCCTTTTCAGAATTACCGGCTGTAACCTTGGTACTAAGCTTGCCGTTTGTCGTCAATAATAAAAGTCCTTCAGAATCTTTATCCAGTCTGCCAATGGACATCGTACCTTCAGGAAAATCACCCAGCTCTCCCAGAAGTTTATGCTTTCCTCCCTTTCTCTGATTGGTTATAAACTGACTCAAATAACCGTAAGGTTTGTATATTTTAAAATGTCTGTGATAATCTGAAGTCATAATTTTAGTACACAATGGAAGATTTATCAAAACTTTAAAAGTTGTTTTGAACGAATCTACTTAAGTTAATAGGAAACAAATTTAAAATCTTATTTATGAAAATTGCTATAATATATTACAGTGCAACCGGTACAAACCATCAAATGGCGAAGTGGGCAGCTGAAGCAGCAAAGTCTAACGGAGACCATGATGTTCGATTCCGAAAATTAAAGGAAACTGCTCCAATGGAAGCTATTGAATCTAACGATGCCTGGAAAAAACATTATCAGGAAACCCAGGATGTTGAGGTAGCGGTACTGGATGATCTTGATTGGGCAGACGCAATAATTTTTAGTATACCTACCAGATATGGAAATTTACCCTCCCAACTTCAGGCGTTTTTTGATACCACAGGAGGTTTATGGAGTAAAGGGAAATTAGTTAATAAAGTCGTTTCCGGTATGACAAGTGCACAAAATCCACACGGTGGTCAGGAGACTACCTTACTAACACTCTATAAAAGCATGTTTCATTGGGGCGCCATCGTTGCCGCTCCTGGTTATACTTCAGAAGAATTATTTAAAACTGGAGGTAATCCTTACGGCTTTAGTTCTGATGGCGGATTGGATAATCTTAACGAGCAATCTAAAACTTCTATAACACATCAGGTAAAGCGAACTATCAGTATTGCTGAAAGTATTAAAAGTGGTATGAGTAAAGTTTAAAATATAGTCAGTAAAATTATAAGATATAGATCTTAAACAAAAAATGCCCTGAAACTTCAGGGCATTTTTGTTATTAAAAGTTCTGAATTTAGTCTTCAGTAGTTTTTGAGGATTCAGGAACAGGAAAACCACGATCACGCATCAACGCATCGATTTCAGCATCCCTTCCACGGAACTTTTTATACGCTTCCGCAGGATCCATTGCGTTTCTAGGAGCAAAAAGATATTTAACTAACTTGCGAGCAACTTCCTTATCATAGAAGCCACCTTCAGCTTTAGCAAAAGCTTCCGCAGCATCAGCAGTTAAAACATCTGCCCATAAATATCCATAATAACCGGATGCATAACCCTCACCAGAGAACACATGTCCAAAATGAGGTGTTCTATGACGCATGACGATCTCTTCCGGCATATTAAGCTCTTTTAAAGTTTCCTTTTCGAATTTTGCAGGATCGATCTTGTCTGGATCTGTAGTATGATACTTCATATCCATGATCGCAGAAGCTAAAAACTCGGTCGTACCAAATCCTTGGTTAAATGTTGATGCTTTCTTGATCTTAGCTACCAGGGCTTCCGGAATTACTTCATTGGTTTCATGATGTCTGAGAAACTGATTAATCACCTTATCTGTACTAAGCCATCTTTCCAGCAACTGAGATTGAAATTCAGTATAATCACGTACGCCTCCATTTAAGGTAGGATATTCCACATTAGCTGATAGAAAGTGCAGGGCATGACCAAATTCATGGAAAAATGTTTCTGCATCATCCCAGGAAACCAGTACTGGCTCACCCTGAGCAGGTTCTATAAAGTTTGAATTGTTAGAAGCCAACACTGGTTTTTCACCTGTAAGCTTCGTGTAACCTCTGTAAGTAGTTGCCCAGGCTCCGGAGCGTTTTCCCTGTCGCGCATATGGATCTAAATACCATAATCCTACTATTTCTCCGGAATCCTTATCACTAACTTCCCAGACTTTGACATCTTCATGAAAAACAGGAACACTGTTATTTTCTACAGGAGAAAATTCAAAATTGAACAATTCACCAGCTGTGAAAAATAACGCCTGGGTAAGGTTTCCTAATTCCAGGTATTGTTTTACTTCTTCGCTATCCAGGTCATACTTTTCTTTTCTGACTTTTTCAGCATAGAATCTATAATCCCATGGCTTAATAGTTATATCAGCATTCTCAGAATCTGCAACTTTCTGCATGTCTGCTACCTCTTCTTTTACTCTGGCCAAAGCCGCAGGCCATACCTGCATCATTAGATCCATGGCATTTTCAGGATTTTTAGCCATACGATTTTGCAAGCGCCACTGGGCATAATTATCAAAACCAAGTAATTCCACTCGCTCATCTCTAAGCTTCAGGATCTTTTGAATAATCTCCTTATTATCAAATTCATCGTTATTGTCACCTCGGGAATAGTAGTTCTTCCATACCTTTTCACGGAGTTCTCTTTCCGTAGAATAGGTAAGAAATGGATCCATGGAAGATCTTGTATTGGTAACTGCATATGAACCTTGATGATCACGATCCTCAGCAGCTTTAGCGGCAGATTTCACATAAGATTCCGGCAGTCCTCCAGTTTGTTCTTCTGTAAGGTAAATCACATAATTCTCTTCATCTGCCAATACGTTGCTTGAAAACTTAGTATATAATGCCGAAAGTTCTTTGTTGATTTCTGCATAACGTTTCTTGTCTTCCTCATTTAAATCGGCGCCCTGCATGGCGAACTCCTCATATACTAAATTGATCACTCTTTGTTCTGCGGAATCCAATGGCTTCTCCTGAGAGTTCTCATAAACCGTTTTTATTCGTTTGAATAAAGCTTCATTCTGACTGATTTTCGAGGAATATTCTGAAATTTCTGGAGCCAGTTCCTTCTGAACTGCTCTGAATTCCGGACTGGAAACATTGCTGCTATAGATTCCATAATAGGTAAAGGCACGATCCAGTTCCTTTCCTGCTTTTTCCATTGGAATAATGGTGTTTTCAAAGGTAGCTTCAGCAGAATTATTAGCGATCTGGTTGATCTCTTCCAGATGCAATTCCATTCCCTTGCGAATTGCTGGCTTGATAAGTGAAACTTCCATCTTGTCAAAAGCCGGAACTCCTTCATAAGGGCCCTGCCATTCTTTAAGTAATGGATTTTGCATAATTTCCTGATTATTTTCCTGAGCAGTGGACTGAATAATTAGTGCAAATAGTGCGATCATACTCAGGCCTGTTCTTAATTTCTTTTTCATATTCTATTTTAATTCTAAGTCTTTTAACTTACAAAACCCGGACCAAAGCGAGGCTTCGAATATCCTGGTTAGTCTATTATTTTAAAAATTATTTAGTTGGTAATTCATTTTTGGAAAGTACTTTCCTTGGCGAAACTCCGTATTTTTTTTTGAAGATCTTTGAAAAGTAACTTCGGCTGGATAATCCTAATTCATAAACAACCTCACTTACATTCTTTTTTCCTGAAGAAAGCATATGTAGCGCTCGAGTTAAGCGTATGTCACGCACATACTCGTTAACGGTTTTCCCATAAACCTTCTGAAAAACTTCCTGAAGTTTATTAGTATTAACGCCGGCGATTTGTGCCAGTTCGTTCACGGTTCCAGACTGGGCGAGATTGGAATCTATATACTTAACAACTTTTTCTACAGCCGCCCGGTCTTTGTCTTTTAGTTCATTCTGAGTTTGCTGATCTTCCTTTTTAAAACGATTCAACATATAGCTGAGGATCTCCAGAGATTTGGCTCCTACAAAATTAATCCTTGGAAATCCTGTAAGATCACAGGTTTTAATCTCCTTGATAATTTCTGAAGTTTGGAGGCTAATATTTCCTAGGTTGGAAACCCGATTATGTGCCTGTACATCACTAAATAATTTGTAAAAAATTGGCTCAAGTTCATGAAGGTCAAAACTGAAGTATTCCTGAAATTTTAGACGGTCAATTTCCAGGTAACAGAGCGTGGTTTCTATACCCTTCTTCAAGCTAATGTTGTACGTCTCCTTACTTTTTGGAGCAGCAATCACGAATTCATGATCTTTTACAAGATCTTCAGTATCTATAAAATCAAAACTACTTCCAATCATTCCATCCAGACAATAGATAAAGCGAATCGGCTTTATAGTTGGATGGGAAATCCTTAGCTCCGTGTCTTCTTGAACCGTGACATGATACATATATAGACCTATACCATTAGGAAAATTGATTCCACGAATGTTGCCATCGCCAATAGAATCAGGTATAAATAGAGAGAATTCGCCGAGGTGTTCTGAATGATCAATTCCTAAAGTCTTCGCAAGCTCAGGAATAAAATCATCCACATCATTTATTTCTAAATGATAAGTATTCATAAAAATTGAGTTAGCTTGTTAACTCATACAAGGTACACAGCGGCTGAAAC
>NZ_CAJWRQ010000077.1 GCF_913046405.1 uncultured Christiangramia sp. | reverse complement strand
AGAAAAAGAAACTGCTAAAAAATCATGGTATCATTTACATAATTAATAGAAATGTTCATCTTCCTTACTTTTTATTTGTGAGATTCCAGATAATTAAGAACGTTCTGTTCAATTCTAGTTTCAATATCACTAACATTAGCCTTTTTAAAAGTTTCTCCAGTAATGTTCTCGTAAAGCTCAATATACCTTTCAGAAACTGTTTCGATATACTCATCGCTCATCAATGGTACTTCCTGACCTTCAAGTCCCTGAAAACCTTCACCTATAAGCCATTGCCGAACAAATTCTTTAGAGAGTTGTTTCTGTGCTTCACCCTTGGCCTGTCTTTCCTGATAACCTTCCTTATAGAAATATCTTGAAGAATCTGGCGTATGTATTTCGTCAATCAATACTATTTTTCCTTCGGAAGTTTTTCCGAATTCATACTTAGTATCTACCAGGATCAGGTTTTGTTGATCGGCGATCGCAGATCCTCTTTGAAATAATTTACGAGTGTAATCTTCAAGCTGAAGATAATCTTCTTTAGAAACAATATTTCTAGCTATAATGTCCTCTCTGGAAATATCCTCATCATGATCTCCCATTTCTGCTTTTGTAGCCGGAGTAATGATAGGTTCAGGAAATTTATCATTTTCCTTCATTCCTTCAGCCATCTCAACTCCACACAATTCTCGCTTCCCTGCTTTATACTCCCTTGCGGCATGACCAGAAAGATAACCACGAATAACCATTTCAACTTTGAAAGGCTCGCAGTTTTTACCGATTGCCACATTAGGGTCTGGTGTTGCTTCTAACCAGTTTGGAACGATATCCGCAGTCTTTTCCATCATTTTCGTAGCGATCTGGTTAAGGATCTGACCTTTAAATGGAATACCTTTTGGCATGACCACATCAAAAGCTGAAAGCCTGTCTGACGCGATCATTAACAACCTGTCATCTTCCAGGGTATATACATCTCTGACCTTTCCTTTGTAAACCGATTTTTGTCCTGGAAATTGAAAGTCTGTTTTGATAATTGTTTTACTCTTCACGAGTTGAAAATTTAGTCGTTATGTTCAATAGTTTTGTAAGCGGCTATGATCTTTTTAACCAGTCGATGTCTTATCACATCTTTGTCATCAAGATAAACCATACCAACACCTTTCACATCTTTTAGTACCAGTAATGCTTCCTTAAGACCTGAAATAGTTCTTCTAGGTAGATCTATCTGTCCAGGGTCCCCCGTGATCATGAATTTCGCATGTTTTCCCATTCTGGTTAAGAACATCTTCATTTGAGCATGCGTAGTATTCTGTGCTTCATCAAGGATTACAAAAGCATCATCCAGAGTCCTACCTCGCATAAATGCTAAGGGTGCAATTTGTATAACACCTTTTTCAATAAACAATTCGAGCTTTTCATGTGGGATCATATCCCTTAATGCATCATATAATGGCTGCATGTAAGGATCCAGTTTTTCTTTTAAATCACCCGGTAGAAATCCAAGATTTTCGCCAGCTTCTACCGCGGGTCTGGTAAGAATGATTCTTTTCACCTGCTTCTCCTTAAGAGCTTTTACCGCGAGTGCTACGCCCGTATAGGTCTTTCCTGTTCCAGCAGGTCCAATAGCGAAAACAAGATCATTCTTCTTAGTAAGTTCAACCATCCTACGTTGATTCGCAGTTTGAGCTTTGATCACCTTTCCACTTAAACCATGAACGATCGTCTCGCCACTTTCTTTAGTGGTTTGATAATCCTCTTCACTTTCGCTAGTGAGAACTCTTTCGATTGTATTTTCGTCCAGTTTATTATACTTTCCAAAATGATCCATCAACATGGAAAAGCGCTTGTCGAACTCCTCCAGCATTTCCTCATCACCAAAAACTTTAATTTTATTACCTCTGGCAACTATTTTGAGCTTGGGAAAGTATTTTTTTAGTAATTCGATATGTTCGTTCTGTTGCCCGAAGAATTCGCGTGGGCTTATTTCTGAGAGTTCAATAAGAAGTTCGTTCAAAAGCTAGAATTTTAGATGAAGCATTGTGAATTTTTCAGTTAGAATTTATTTGTCCTTCGTATTTGTATGTTCTAATTTTGGGCTGAGAAAAGCGTTACTTTTGACTGCTGTCCTCGAGCGAATCACTAAAATAAAATTTATATTCGCTACCTATACAAACTTAAGGAAAATTACCTGTTTCAGGTTAAAAAAATATTAACAATCGCCTATGGCAATCATCACTTTAACGACCGATTTTGGGGAGAAGGATTATTTCGCTGGAGCGGTTAAAGGTGCTATCTACAATGAGCTAAGTGATGTTCGAATTGTTGATATTTCACATTCGGTTTCACCATTTCATATTAGTGAAGCTTCGTATATCATCAAGAACGCCTATAGGAGTTTTCCGAAGGGTAGTATTCATATCATTGGGATCGATTCAGAACTTACCCCAGAGAACAAACACCTCGCAGTAAAACTGGATGACCACTATTTTATTTGTGCCAATAACGGGATACTATCGTTATTAGCTTCAGAAATAAGACCGGAGAAAATCGTGGAAATCAATATTCATGATAAGATACAAACCAATTTTCCTGTTTTGGATGTTTTTGTGAAAGTAGCCTGTCATATATCCCGGGGTGGAACGCTGGAAGTAATTGGTAAGAATATTGAGCAAATTAAGCATCTCAAACAGTTCGAACCCATCATTAATAGTGAAAAGAACCAGATACTGGGACACGTGATCTATATTGATAACTACGGAAATGTGATCACAAATATTTCTCGGAAATTGTTTGAAAGTACTGGCAAAGGCCGACCGTTTAAAATTAGTGCACGCAGACATAATTTCGATGCGATCTATGAAACTTACAGTCATGCGATTAATTTTGAGGTAGAAAAGGAAAATCGCAAAGAAGAAGATGGTAAGAAGCTGGCAGTATTCAATTCTGCCGGCTATATTGAACTGGCCATTTATAAAAGTAATCCCAATACGGTGGGTGGTGCGGCCAGTTTATTTGGTCTGGAATATCTTGACACTGTAACTATAAATTTTGAATAGATGTTCGTGAGAATTGTGAAAATGGGCTTTAAGGAAGATAAGGTCGAAGAATTTCTGAATAACTTTGAGCAGGTAAAATCCAGGATCAGAAATTTTGAAGGCTGTCAATTTCTGGAACTATACCGTGATAAAAACAATACAAATACATTTTTTACGTATAGTTACTGGGAAGATGAAGATGCTTTGGAGAACTACCGGCATTCAGATCTATTCAAAAAGGTTTGGGCAGAAACGAAAGTTCATTTCAATGCAAAACCCGAAGCCTGGAGCGTTGATAAACTTGTAAGCCTGGACTAAATGTTCGCGATCTTTAAAAAAGAAATTCAATCATTTTTTGCAAACCTTACCGGTTACCTGGTAATTGGTGTCTTTCTGCTGAGTAGCGGATTGTTTCTTTTCGTATTTAATGAAGGCTACAATATTCTGGATAGCGGTTTTGCAGATCTCAAACCATTTTTTGATCTCGCACCCTGGATATTTATATTCCTGATTCCTGCGATAAGTATGCGCAGCTATTCCGAAGAAAAGCGAATTGGAACCATGGAAATTTTGCAAACCCGCCCAATTAGTAGTTGGGATCTTGTGTTTGGTAAATATTTTGGCGGACTAATCTTAGTACTTCTTGCGATCATTCCAAGCCTGATTTACTTGTTAGCCATTGGAGAATTGGGACAGACAACTTATAATTTTGATATTGGGGCAACTATTGGATCTTACCTTGGTTTGATCTTTCTGGCTGCAAGTTATACCGCGATTGGCACCTATGCTTCCAGTATTACATCCAATCAAATTGTGGCGTTTTTAATAGGAGTTTTCCTCTGTTTTGCCATCTACTATGCATTCGAAGCACTCGCCACCATCAACATTTTTGGAGAATTCACCTATTTGCTGGAATACTTCGGAATAAGTTATCATTATCGCAGTATTAGCCGCGGTGTATTAGATACTCGCGATCTCATTTATTTTGTTAGTGTGATCGCTTTATTTCTGAAGCTTACCCAGGTAAATATTTCATCAGCAAAAAACCGAAGATGATCCGTAGTAAGAACATATCGAGTTTATTGGTTTTTGTGATCATTTTGATCATGCTTAACATCATTGCTGCTAATTTCTTCACAAGACTGGATCTTACCGAAGACCAGCGATACAGCCTATCTTCAGCAGCCAAAGAGATCGTGGACGATGTCGATTCTCCCATAATCATTAATGTGTTTCTTAAAGGCAGTTTTCCTTCGGAATTCAGACGGTTAAAAGAAGAAACAAGGCAAATGCTTGAGGAGTTTGCCGCCTATAATTCGAATATAAAATTCAATTTTATCGATCCTTTAGCTGAAGGTGATGATGCCAATGCTATTGCTGAAGAATTCTATAAATTAGGGATGACACCTGCCCGACTGAATGTTCAGGAAAACGGAAAAAATAGTGAGACCATAATTTTTCCCTGGGCTATTGCAAATTTCGAAGATAAAACGGTTAAAATTCCTTTGCTGAAGAATCAGATTGGCGCAAGCGATGAGGAGCGAGTGAATTCCTCTGTACAGCAATTGGAATATGCTTTTGCCGATGGTTTGAACAAACTTATCTACCCTAGAGAAAAAAAGATAGCGGTGATGCGCGGGAATGGAGAACTTCCAGACGCGAGAATAGCAGATTTCATCAAAACCGTGCAGGAATATTATTTCCTGGCACCTTTTACACTGGATTCGGTTGCCAGTAATCCGCAGAAAACTCTGGAAGATCTAAAGTCTTATGATCTGGTGATCGAAGCGAAACCTGTAATACCTTATTCTGAAAAGGAGAAGTATGTACTCGATCAATATTTAATGAATGGCGGCAAAATGCTCTGGCTTGCAGAAATGACCAGTATGGAGAATGACAGCCTTTTTAATGAACGAGGTTCAGCACTTGCCCTACCTAGAAATCTAAATCTTGGTGACTATTTCTTCTCTTATGGCCTGCGCATTAATTCTGAACTGGTAAATGACCTATACTCTGCTCCTATTATTCTTGCTAGCGGAACTGGAAATGAAACCCGTTTTAATCCATATCCATGGTATTATAGTCCGCTTACAAGTTCTATGGCCAATCATCCTATAGTCAACAATATTGAAGCTGTAAAATTTAATTACGCCAACCCAATCGATCTTTTGGAGAATGACCTTGAGAAAACTGTATTACTAAGCAGTTCTCCAAAAACAAAGCTTGAAGGGGTCCCGCTGCAAATTGGACTGGATATTATTGGTTCAAAGCCAGTAATGGAAAGTTATAATGCCGGTGAACAACCTTTGGCAATATTACTGGAAGGCAATTTTAAATCTGTGTATAGGAATAGATTAAAACCTTTTGAGACAACTCACCTCGATAATAGCAAGAATACCAAAATGGTGGTAATATCTGATGGTGATGTGATAAAGAACGACCTGCAGCAAGGAAAACCACTGGAACTTGGTTTTGAACGGTATACGGGGATGACCTATGGCAATAAAGAGTTTCTACTCAATACTGTCAACTATTTGCTAGATGACTCAGGACTTGTGGACGTGAGGACAAAAGAGATAAATCTGGCATTTTTAAGCATGGACAAAGTTGCCGCTCAACGTGAAATGTGGCAGATCATTGCTATTGGCGCACCATTGTCATTGCTTGCACTGTTTGGTGCTGCCCTTACCTACTTACGTAAACGAAGATATATACGTTAAAACTTCGATAGAAGGCTACAGAATATTCAATTTGAACATATTAACAATTATTACTGAATAAAAATTTGTAACAATATGTTTTACAGCTAGTTATATATGTAAACTAGATAATTTCTGTTAATAAAAACTACAGCTTTAAAGGGTCAATTTATACATATTAAAATATATTTGTAATTGATTCAAAATAAATCAATAAAAGCCGATGAAATTTATTGTATCCAGCAATTACCTGCTGAAACAGCTACAAATACTTGGAGGGGTAATCAATAATAGCAACACGCTACCAATATTAGATAATTTCCTTTTTGACCTTCAGAATGACGAATTGACTGTATCTGCTTCAGATCTTGAGACTACCATGTCTGCAAAGCTTAAAGTAGAGTCAGATTCAGAAGGAAAGATCGCAGTTCCTGCAAAACTACTTCTGGATACCTTGAAGACCTTTCCGGAGCAGCCTCTAACTTTTGTAGTTGAAGACAATAACACGATTGAATTGAGTTCGAACCATGGTAAATATGCTCTTGCATATGCTGATGGGGAGGAGTTCCCGAATCCAGTTGCTTTGGATGAACCTAGCAGTACGATCGTGGAAGCCGATATTCTTTCTTCAGCAATTAGTAAAACAATTTTTGCTTCAGGAAATGACGATCTCAGACCAGTGATGAGTGGTGTCTTTTTCCAGTTTAAGGAAGACGGATTAACTTTTGTAGCGACAGATGCTCACAAACTTGTAAAATATTCACGTGAAGACATCCAGGCGAATGAAGCGGCAGAATTTATTATGCCGAAGAAACCTTTGAATCTTTTGAAAGGAATTCTGGCAGGAAGTGAATCTGAAGTCTTGATCGAGTACAATGATTCGAACGCTAAATTTACTTTCGATGATACTCAGTTGATCTGTAGATTGATCGATGGAAAATACCCTAATTACGAAGCCGTAATTCCTAAGGAAAACCCGAACAAACTTACTATTCAAAGAAATCAATTCTTGAGTTCTGTAAGAAGGGTTTCTATTTTCTCCAATAAAACCACGCACCAGGTAAGACTTAAGATCGCCGGGGCCGAATTAAATATTTCAGCTGAAGATGTGGATTATAGCAATAAAGCTGAAGAACGTTTGACCTGTGATTATCAGGGTGACGATATGCAAATTGGTTTCAACTCGCGCTTCCTAATTGAGATGTTAGGAAATCTTACAGCAGACGAGGTGATGCTTGAAATGAGCTTACCAAACAGAGCTGGAATTCTAACTCCTGTAGATGGGCTTGACCCGGGAGAAAAAATTACCATGCTGGTTATGCCGGTGATGCTTAATAGCTAAACAAAAATCTCAAATAATAGAATAAGCCCGTTCGATCGAACGGGCTTTTTTATTCTTATACTTCAGCAATACTATTTTAAAAACTGTATGGTAAGAGGATAATATGGCATTTCTCCATTGCTCACTTTGATCGCATTCAGAATTGGTAGAACAAGCGCCAGCAAACCAACAAGAATTAGTAAAATGATTCCGAGGCCAAATAAGATGATAAGCGGAATACAGATGATACTATATATAAAAATGCTGATCTGGAAATTGATGATCATTTTGCCATGCATATCCATCCCTGCTACTTTATCTTTTTGGGTAGCCCATATTATTAATGGAACGATAAATCCCCCTATACCGGTCAGGAGGTCAAGTAACTGACTTAGATGTGTGATGACCAGTAATTGATTGTCTTCTCTCATTTTTTGATTTTTGATGGTTAGTGATGTATTCTACTTAAAAGACGGTAAAAACCTATGTTTGTTACAGAATTTGCTACAGCAATGAATTCTTTCATAAATTTGCCGCATGAAATTGAATGATACAATCGTTGCTCTCGCGACACCTTCAGGAGCCGGTGCCATTGCTGTAATTAGAGTTTCCGGCCCCGATGCCATTAATATAGTTACCCCATTATTCAAAGCAAAAAGCAAGAAGGAACTCTCATCGCAGCCTACACATACCATTCATCTTGGAAATGTGGTAGATGGAGAGAGAACGATCGATGAAGTGTTAGCTTCGGTTTTTCGTGCTCCAAAATCCTATACCGGTGAGGAAACCGTGGAACTATCCTGTCATGGGAGTCCATATATTCAGCAGGAAATCATTCAGTTATTAATTAGAAAAGGCTGCCGTTCTGCGGAAGCTGGAGAATTTACCTTACGCGCGTTCCTAAATGCAAAAATGGATCTTAGCCAGGCAGAGGCTGTGGCTGATCTTATTAATTCTGAAAATGCCGCTTCTCACCAGATGGCCATGCAACAAATGCGTGGCGGCTTTTCGAACGAGATTCAGAAATTACGCGAAGAACTGATGAACTTTGCATCACTTATTGAACTTGAACTGGATTTTGCTGAAGAAGACGTGGAATTTGCAAATAGAGATCAATTTAAATCCCTTGTTGCTAAGATACAGACCGTTCTAAAAAGATTAATTGACTCTTTTGCTACAGGAAATGTACTCAAAAACGGAATTCCAGTTGCCATCGTTGGTGAACCCAATGTTGGTAAATCTACATTGCTCAACGCCCTTCTAAACGAAGAAAGGGCCATAGTATCAGATATTGCCGGAACTACTCGTGATACAATTGAAGATGAAATGAGCATTGAAGGAGTTGGATTTAGGTTCATCGATACCGCGGGAATCAGGGAAACCAAAGATGTGGTGGAAAGTATCGGGATCAAAAAGACCTTTGAAAAGATAAGCCAGGCGCAGGTTGTGGTTTACCTGGTGGATAGTTCCCGCATAGAAAATGATGACGAAAGACTAAAGCAGGTTTTAATTGAAATTGAAAAGATCAAGAATAAATTCCCTCAGAAACCGATTGTAATTATCGCAAATAAAACCGATCGACTGATTTCTGAAGAACTTGATGAGTTAAAAGCTCATTTAGGTTTTATTTCGAACACAAGTTTTCAGCCATTGTCTGCCAAAACAGGGACTGGTGTGGAAGAGTTAAAAGAAAGACTACTGGAATTTGTAAATACCGGAGCACTTAGAAATAGTGATACTATTGTAACCAATAGTAGACACTACGCAGCATTATTGAAAGCCCTGGAAGAGATCAACAAAGTAGAAGATGGTTTGAACGCAGACCTTTCCGGAGATCTTTTAGCTATTGACATCAGGCAGGCCTTGCATCATTTCGGTGAGATCACCGGGGAAATCACGAATGATGATCTTCTGGGGAATATTTTTGCAAATTTCTGTATTGGAAAATAAACAGAAGATTTTATTTGATATCAAATGATATCAAATACACTTAAAATTCAATAATAACGGGGCTTTAAGCCCCTTTTTTAATACCTTATTTTTCTTTACTACGACTTTTATTTTACATTTTATGTACCTTATATGTACCCCGATGTTAAATATACCTTTTTGAGATACATATTATGTACCTGAATATGATATTTTTTATATATTTATGGAAATTAGATAGTTATGAAAATAAAGCTTAGAAAGAAAAAATTAGCCACAGGTAAGTATAGCCTCTATCTTGATTATTACAAAGGTAGTGAGCTGGATGAAAATGGTAAGCAGGTTCATAATAGGGAGTTTGAGTATCTTAAAGAATATTTATTCATCAATCCTAAAAATGCTTTTGAAAAAAAACAAAATGAAGAAACTCTTCTAAGAGCTGAACAGATTCTTTCCATCCGCCGAGCTGAATATGCTCAGGGTAAATATGGTATAAAAGATAGATCTAAGGATAAATTATTGTTCCTAACCTATTATGATAAATTAAAGGAAGAGCGATATGAGAGTAAAGGTAATTATGACAACTGGGATGCAGCGCAGAACCATATTGAAGATTACTGTAAAAAGCGAAAAATAACTTTTGAAGATATAGATGAGGAATTCGTTCTTGGATTTAAAAAACACCTGAATAAAACTGCTAGAACAAAATCTAGTACTCCCTTATCTCAAAACTCAAAATACACCTACTATAACAAATTCAAGGCTGCCTTAAGAAATGCTTTTGACGATGGCTATACCAGCAGGAACTTTGCGACCACCGTTAAAGGATTTGCGCAGGGGGAAACTTCAAGAGAATATTTAACGCATGTAGAATTACAGGCACTTGCTAAAGCCAGGTGCAAGCACCAGATTTTAAAAAATGCTTTCTTATTTAGTTGTCTAACTGGTTTAAGATGGAGTGATATCAATAAATTAACCTGGGCCGAAGTGCGAGATGAAGAAGAAGGCTCTCGACTTATTTTCAAACAGAAAAAAACCAAGGGTCAAGAATATCAATACTTATCGGATCAGGCAAGAAACTTATTAGGCAAAAGAAGAAAATCGAATGATCGGGTTTTCCAAGGTTTAAAATATGGTGCTCATTTTAATGCAGAGATCTTAAGATGGTGTATGCGTGCTGACATAACTAAACACATCACTTTTCACAGTGCCAGACATACTCATGCTGTTCTTTTACTTGAAAATGGAGCTGATATTTATACGGTTTCCAAAGTACTCGGCCATAAAGAAATAAGAACCACCCAGGTATATGCTAAAATCGTAGACAAAAAGAAAAAAGAAGCAGCGTATTTAATTCCAGAACTTCAGATAGATTATGAATTTTGATATAATTACATATCTCTTGTCTTTCGGATTTATATACATCTATAGCCGATTAGCTATTCATTATCTCCCCGTAATTTATTCACACTTTTTAAATGAAAATTTAAGCTTAGTCAATTCAGTAGAAAAACCAAGATTATTATTTCATTTTACTGGACTAAGTTTTATGCATTTGATGTCTAATTTTCATCATTCAAATCAAACTTCAAATTTGGCCGTCCAGCTTATAATAGTATTAGTCTATTTGCTAGGATTATATTTCTGCCTTACTTCCTGGAGAGAAAATTTTAAATCTTCTTTCTTAAAAAAAATAATCTCTAATTCGGATAAGTCTCCAAATAATTTCAATCTATCCATTTCGGATATTCATTTAACTCAATTATATAATGAAATGGTACGTTTTGATTTAATTGACCAGGAAGCAACTTCCCTACTAGATTTTAAAAACGTTTTACTAGAGGATTGGGGTAATCAACGCTCGAGAATTCATTTAAAAATGGACGGTCCTAGTTGCAGAGAATTTTATGATCACCTAATTAAAACATTTCCACACAATTCAATAACCTTGAAAAATCTATTTGTTACCTCTGGATTACTTATTAGACCTGATGGCAAGAAATACAATTATAACACGTTGAAAAATGCTCCTACCCGCTCTCCTATTTCTAAGCAACATGAAGCCTTAGAAGCCATTTTTCAGAAGTTTAAATAAAGGCTTTTTATAGTTCCACTTTGAAAGCGGGTTCCATAATTAATTGCTCTTTCTGGGCAATACCAATCTTTTTTGCATAGTGTTTCCAATTACTTATTACAGATAAAATTTCTTCAATAATCTGATTCATATCATCTTCCCCTAAACGAAAATATTCTCCAACGCCTATGGCTAGATCTAAATCGAGTGCATTGTCGTCTGCATCGATATTCAATGCTAGTCCATCCTTTTCCACAGAAGGATTTATATCATAAGCCGGTGATCACTCCCATCCTTTTTCATTCATTATAAAGCCGTGATTTCTTAAATGATCATCAGTATTTGATACAGCGATATTAAAAATTAAACGGCGCCATAATTGATGTAAATTCTCCTCCACATTAATACCATAATTTTCAATTACATCAACGATATCAAGATAACTTGGATTAACATTTTTTAAAGATTCTTCGGTATTACCGGTCATTGTCATTGCTGAAGAAAAATGAATTCTTTGTCCGTCTTCACAATCGAACCTCTTTGTCAAAAATGTATGGTAAGGTCCTGTAATTTTTTCAATTTTCGATTCTGCCATTTCTATCCCACAATCAAGGGCTAGTCTATATGTTAGGAATTCCCATGCCCCCTTGTCAATTGTATCCGTTTTAGAAGGAAATTTTGCAATCCAAAGATCTCCATTTTTCCCTAATACATTGGCCTTTGGTCTGGCACCGCCAAGAGAAGATCCTGGAGCAATCAGTACAGCAAGCCATTGTCTGATAGTATTAGTTTCAGAATCACTTTCTATGTGATTTACCGCCTCCTGCAGATCGCCCAAAGAGGACCACGGCGGAGTTGGATTCTTAGTATCGTTATCTAAAAATGGTCCCTTCCTATCGGTCTTAAATCGTAAAGCCCCCATTCTACTTTCATCATAAACACCTAACAAGTAATCAATTTCATAGAGTTTGGGTATTTTTTCATTTCTAGATCTGGCCTCCTGTGCCGCCCTCCTCTTCATCAAAGTTTTACCCCATGTATCGGGCATACTATCTAAGAAAACTCCAAAATTTTCTTTATCTGTCGGATACTGAGGCCCGGAAAAAAATTAATTTCAGGGTCCAGTAATTGATAAGAATTGCGCTTCAACCAATCTTTGTTGTACTCAAAGCTGAATGCCTTCTTGCCTTTAGCAAATTATGCTGAAAGTACTCCGATCTCGGTGGGAGCTTCTAGTCCTTTCCAGTCGGCATACACGTATATATTGATTTTTCCTTCCGCCATAATTTAGAGTAAATCCAGGTCCTGAAGTTTACGACCAAGTTTATCATCATTTGCCAGATTAGCAAAATCCTTTTCAAGATTTAATACTTTCAGTACATTAAAATAGATACCTATTGCAACGGAAGGATCTCCCTTTTCTACTCTATGTAATGTTGCACGATGGATGCCCGCCCGTTCAGCCACCTGTTCAGCAGTTAGTTTTCTGCGTTTACGAGCAAGCTTAATATTTTCTCCTAATCCTGCGAATATCTTTTGATATCTCGGAAGAATTAATGCTTTTTTAGAATTCATATGTCGCTTATTTGCATCATATATATATTATGATATAAATAAACTACATTATGGTATATTTTTCACTATTAGAATGCAATGTTTTAAGGAAGGTCTTTCTTTTTCATAAATATACGAACTCCATTATCCCTATTATCCTCCTGCCACATATTTTCTCTTACATACCATTCAAATAGATTTGTATACCCAGCATGCATAGCACACCTTCCCTTTTATTTCACTTGCTAGTTTGGCTCTATGAATCGCTCATAAAGCGAAAATCAATCTCTAACTAATAACACTTTAATCATGGACTCATTACAAATACTTGAAAAACTTGACCGAATAGAAAATATGGTTCGCGCCAATAAGAATGTGTTAACCATTGAAGAGGCTGCGGAGTATACTGGTATCTCACGTAGCTACCTGTATAAACTAACTGCCAACGGAGACATTCCATTTTCAAAACCTCGTGGTAAAATGATTTACTTCTCAAGAGAAAAACTGGATGAATGGCTGCTATCCAGTCCCAGTAAATCAAAAGCTGAAATTCAACAGGAAGCGCTTAACTATACTTTCCGAAACAGGAGATAATTTTCTTGATCAGTTATGGACAGTAAACCACCAAATATCTATATGGTCGAGAATCCCAAGAAGAAAACCATCTATGATTATATGGAGGAGTATTTATTTGATAAATATCAAATTCGAAATAATGAGATAAGCCAGGATTTCCAAATCTCATTGAAAAATTCTAATAATTGGGAAGAACTTGAAGTTAACTCAGTTCTTATTGAATTGGCCAAATGTAATATTGAGGTTCCTCCCAGTAAACTTGAGATCTTTTTAAGATCATATGTTGTTCCGCATTTTAATCCTATTAGTAAATATTTTGAAGATTTAGAAGATTGGGATGGTCAAGATTATATTTCCAAATTATGTTCCTATGTTCCAGTTCAGGATTCTGATAATTTCTCCTATCATTTTAAAAAATGGTTGGTTAGAACTATTCGATGTGCCCTGGAGGAGAGTTATTTTAATAAGCAATGTCTAGTTTTAGTCCACAACCAACAGAATTCAGGCAAATCAACCTGGTGTCGCTTTATATGTCCTCCCCCTCTCTCTAAATATATAGCAGAAGACATTAGTAATGATAAAGATGCCCGAATTCAGTTAACCCGAAATTTTATTATTAACCTCGATGAACTTTCCATGCTAAACAAAAAAGACATAAATAGTCTTAAAGCATATTTTTCTAAAACATTCATAAATGAACGATTGCCTTATGACAGAAAAAATTCAACGCTATCTAGGACCTGTTCATTTATTGGTTCAACCAATCAGGCTAATTTCCTGAATGACGAAACAGGTTCTGTCCGTTGGTTATGCTTTAAACTTCTTAGGAAAATTGATTTTAATTATTCCAAGGAAATTCAGGTTAACCAGATTTGGTCACAGGCATATCATTTGGCCTATTCTGATCCTGATTTTTCTCCGGAACTAACTCTAAAAGATATTGAGGAAAACGAAGAAAGAAATCGCGAGTTTCGTCAGTTATCTACGGAAGAAGAATTAATCACCAAATATTTTGAACCGAGCCAGGATATAAAAGATTTTCATACCTCTTCCGAAATTCTAGCTAAACTTTCATGCCTCAATATAAGATTGAATGTAGTTTTTATCGGCAGAGCTCTGAATGCTTTGAACTTTCAACGAGTGAAACACCCTAAACGACAGGTCTATGGTTTCTTGACAAAACAATTGTTTACATCGAGCCCTTGGGAAATAACATAAATACTACTTACCTACTTACCTAAAGTTAGATCATCCCTTTTATGACAAGGCTTAAGACCAGGTAAGTAAAACTTAATTCATCTTACCTAAGTTACC
>NZ_CAJWRQ010000076.1 GCF_913046405.1 uncultured Christiangramia sp. | reverse complement strand
CATGGTTTAGCATTTTGAACTCCTTCTTTATTATAGTATTTGCCTCTTTCTTCTCGAAATGGTGGGAGAGTAAATACAATCCCTCTGCTGCTTACAAATACTGCTTCGGGCTTGTGCTTCTTGGACTCGGATTTGGACTACTGGCTCTTGGGTCAAGCGGACTAGCAGAAGGAGCAAAAGTGAGCATGATCTGGCTTATTCTGGCTTATTTATTACATACGCTGGGTGAATTATGTTTATCACCACTTGGATTATCTTATGTTAGTAAGCTAGTGCCAGCAAGAATGATCGCCTTTATGTTTGGGATGTGGTACCTGGCGATCGCCATTGGAAACAAACTTGCCGGATCACTTGGAGGTATGATCGAATCTGTTACAGAACAGTATGACCTTTCTACCTTTTTCCTCATATTCACCATAGTTCCTATCGCCGGTGGATTGTTGGTAGCTTTGCTAAATCCATTGCTGAAGAGATTAATGCACGGAATCAAATAATGAAAGCTTTATCAAAGCGTTTCTATTAGCTTAGGAACGCTTTTTGCTTTTAGCTAAATTCATTAATTTTAGCTTATGAAAAAACTAATATTCTTTCTAACATTTATATCGGCTATTTCAGCGGTACAGGCGCAGGAGATTAACTGGATGAGCATGAACGAAGCTTTGGAAGCTCAAAAGAAGGAGCCAAGAAAGATTTTTGTAGATGCTTATACTACCTGGTGTGGTCCATGTAAACTTCTGGATAAAAATACCTTTGGTAATAAGGATGTAGCCAACTATATTAATAAACACTATTATGCCGTAAAGTTTAACGCTGAAGGCAATGAAGTGGTTAAATACAATGACAAGGTGTTCAAGAATCCAAATTACCAGGCAGACAAAAAAGGAAGAAATTCTGTACATGAATTTGCGTTGGCAATGGGAGTGAATGCTTACCCAACGATGGTATTCTTTGATGAAAAAGGCAAGTTTCTTTCTCCGCTTAAAGGATATCTTACTCCCCAAAAACTGGAAATTTTTTTGAAGGTTTTCGCTTCTAATGATTACAAAAATGTAACTACAGAGGAAGACTGGAAAGCTTACCAGGAGAACTTCGAAAGTAAATTCTCGGGTTAGAAATCCATTACTTCATTATATAAGCTCCCTTTTCAGCAGTCGCATGGAAAGGGATTTTTTTATTACTGGCAGTCGCTTTCCATTTTTTGATCAAATAAGGATAATTACTACCATCGGCTATGATCTGCTTCGGTTGAGCATTTATTAATAACCTATCAAAATTTACCCTTGGAGAATTCCGAAGTAAAAGAATTTCAGGATGGATTTTCAGTTCTGGCAGATTGATACTATCGCTTTGTATATAAAGCAGACCCTCCGGTGTCATATAAAAATCCTCTAAACGGGTTTTTTCCAGCTCTTCTATTTTCCTTTCCCGTATATAATCAATTAGTTCGGCTGCTTCGGAAGTGCTTGTAGCCACTATTAAATTCTTGTTTTCCTTAAAAGTGATCATACTTTCCTTGTAGCGATGCATAACCACAATTTCAGCTGAAGGATTCGAAAACTTATTAGCAATAAAACTAAGCTGAAGTATAATTAATCCTATAGCAAAGGCTATCAGGTTTCTATAGTTTAACTCCTGCCAAAGCATCATAATCCCAGCTAGAAGTAAATAAAAGGCGATTGTTTGGAAAATGCTCAAATCAATATTGGAAAAAACGAATGGTTTGATAGAAGCAATTTCGGTTACTACCCAATTCATGATAGACAGCAGTTTGTTGAAAAGTCCAACCAACAAATCTGGTAACCAGCCTATATATGCCAGTATCAATACGAGAATTCCTGAGAAAAGCAGAACGCCCAGAAAAGGTAAAATAAATAGGTTGGTGAGCAGAAATAGTCCGGGAAACTGATGGAAATAATAGATGCTAAGCGGCAGAACGCCAATTTGTGCAGCGATACTGACCGAACTTAGTTTCCAGAAATAATCGAGGAACTTATGATCGATACTTATTAGTCCATAAAGTTTTGGTTGGATCAATAAAATACTGAATACCGCGAGATAACTCAGCTGAAAGCCTACCTGCAGAATATAAAAAGGGTCGATAAGTAACAGGAAAAAGAATGATAAGGCAAGGCTGTTAAAAGCTCCTGTTTTCCTCTTCAGGTTGAGACCGACTGCAAGGAAGCTAAACATGGTTACTGCTCTTACAACCGATGGTTGCAGGCCTGTGAGCATCGCGAAACTCCATAGTAAAACAATGCAAAGCATTAAACTTAACCATTTACCCGCTTTAAATCTTTTTAGAGGTTTTAAAAGCCAGTTAAGCATGATTAGAAGGATTCCAATATGAAGTCCGCTAATTGCGAGAATATGCACAGCGCCCGCAGCAGCGTAATCCTTGTAAAGTTTGTCATTCAAATCGCTGCGTTGACCAAGAATTAATGCTTGAAAAACCGCAAGTTCGTTTCTCGAAAAATCATATTCTCGAGCACTGTCGATCAGCTTAGTTCGCAATGACCTGGAATAACTGTGTAAACCCTTATTAAAAGAAAGAACTTCAACTTCTGAAGGAGTCAATTGCAATTGCCGATGGATCTTCAATCCCTCCAGGTAGTTGCGGTAACTAAACATAAATGGATTGGCTGGTGCTTTAACAAGCTCCGGTGTAAAAGGGAGTAATAAGATGTCACCAGGCTTTAAACTCTTAGGCTCATCTAGGTTCTTCTTGATGCTGAGAAGGATTTTTCCGGAAATTTGTTGAGATTCATCTTTATTCTGAAGTGACCTGGCTTCAATAATATATCTGGAATTATACTGGTTCGGTTTCAATTCTTCGGAAACTTCAGCTTTAAGAATTTGCCCTGCTTCATTATCAAAATTGGTATAATGTGAATTTATATTTTCCGGTTGCCTAAGATGAACAGCGGTAAATCCAACACTTGCGACTAATAGAAAAGTGACTATTCCGAAGATGATATCTGGAAAGATTAATCTCGAGCTTCTGTAATACGCAATCAAAAAGAATAGGAGGCAACTTATAGTTATTACTAAGCTCAAACGCAAATTTACAGTAAAAGAGAAGCCTAGCAGTATGCCTGCTAACAGATACAGGCTAAGCCTGATAAACACGAATCCGGAACTTTTCAAGCCATAGAATTAATCGCCTGAAAGTAAGTAATTTTTTAAATCACGCGACGTGCCATCACAAAATTATCTTTCCAGTAAGTTTCTGATAATGAAGAGATAATAACTCCTTTTGAAGTAGAAGAATGAATGAAGTAAATGTTGTCCCGGTCGGTTTGAACAACCAAACCAACATGATTGATGACCTTTTTGTTCTTATTTGTTTCAAAAAACAACAGATCGCCCGTACTAACTTCCTTTAAATACAATCTTTTTCCTTGCAGAGACATCGCCCGGGAAGTTCTGGGGAGTGATAAACCTTCTTCCAGGAAGCTCACATAGACCAGCCCTGAACAGTCCATACCTTTTTTGGTCGTGCCACCAAATTTATACCTGGTTCCTTCAAAACCTTTGGCATGTTTTACGATCTTCTCAGCCACTCTAACATTAGCTTCCGGCTCAACATCCTCCAGCCTTTCCAGTTTCTTTTCGCTTCTTGAAACCCTGGATTGTGCTTCTTTAGTGGTGATCACCCTTGATCTGCTTCCGCAGGAGCTAAGGGTAGCGATCAACATAGTGGCAATTATTAAATTTAGAAGTATCGCTGTCTTCATAAATTATATATTTTCCATGATAAGTTTCGCTGTATTTTTACTGGCACCAGCTCCACCAAGCTTCAATTCAAGTTCATGGTACTCACTAAAAATCTCTTCACGTTTATCATCCTGAAGTATCTTGGTAAGTTCTTTTTTCAAATTTTCAGTATTGAGCTCACTTTGAATTAATTCCTTCACTACCTCGCGATCCATGATCAAATTGACTAATGAGATATAATCCAGGTTAATGATACGTTTGGCTATGTGATATGAGATATAACTTCCTTTGTAGCATACTACTTCAGGTACTTTGAAAAGTGCGGTTTCCAGGGTTGCAGTTCCAGAAGTTACTAACGCTGCATGCGCAAGACTTAGCACATCGTAAGTTTTATTCATGATCAGGCTTACGTTCTTCCTGTCGGTGAATTCCTGGTAGAACTCCCTGTCCTGGCTGGGTGCTCCAGCAATCACGAATTGATAATCTTTAAAATGATCTGTAACGCTAAGCATGATGCTCAGCATTTTTTCAATTTCCTGTTTCCGGCTTCCGGGTAATAGCGCAATAATTGGCTTATTACCTAAATTGTGTTCTTTTCTAAATTCTTCAGATTGAGGAGGTTGCCTGTCCTGTATGGCATCTAACAGTGGGTGACCTACAAATTCTACCGGGAAGTTGTGTTTCTCCTCATAAAATTGTTTCTCAAAAGGCAGAATCACGTACATATGATCAACGTCTCTTTTGATCTTTTTAATTCGGTTTTCTTTCCAGGCCCAGATTTGTGGAGATATATAATAGTGGTTCTGGTACCCTTGTTTCTTAGCCCATTCAGCAATACGCATGTTAAATCCCGGGTAATCGATATAAATGATCACATCGGGGTTATAACTTTTAATGTCCTCTTTACATAATTTAATATTACTGAAGATGGTACGCAGGTTCATAATAACTTCAGCAAAACCCATAAAGGCCAGTTCGCGATAATGTTTTACCATTGTGCCACCCTGAGCCTGCATAAGATCACCACCCCAGAATCTGAAGTCTGCCTCAGGATCCTCTTCCTTGAGAGCTTTCATTAAATTCGATGCGTGCAGGTCTCCGGAAGCTTCGCCGGCTATTATATAATACTTCATAACACGAATTTATAAATCGCTACAGCGATTGCTACAGTAATAGTTGCTAACAGTACTCCACGTGCATGGTAATTCTGCTTCTTCCGAAGAAAAATATAGAATGGAAGGAAGTTGAGAATAGCACCTAAAGCGACGACCTTTCCAAGGTAGTCGTTTGCAACAGCATCGGCTAACGTAGCATCAATCCCGGCATTAGAGAATAATCCTGTATATACCAGGACACCGGCGATGTTCGCAGCCAGCCCGGTGATAAAGCCTGTTAGAATATTCTGTTTAATCATTAAATTCCCAGTTATTCAGTTCTTTTAGAAAATGGTGAGCAGTAAGATCGAACTGTACAGGAACTATGGAAACATACCCATCTGCCAGCGCTTGTTCATCTGTATCCTTACCTTCATCTTTATTTACAAAGGTTCCGGTTAGCCAGTAATAATCGCGGCCCTGCGGACTCCTTCTTTTATCGAACTCCTCTTCCCAATGGGCATTGGCCTGTCTGCATACCTTCATGCCTTTTATGTCACCAGCATCAAGCTTGGGAATGTTCACGTTGAGAACAACTCCTTCAGGAAGACCATTTTTGAGTGTATTTCTAACGATCGCTTTTACATATTTCCTGGCAGGCTCAAAGTCGGCGTTTAGCGAGTAGTCCAGAAGTGAAAAGCCAATGGCCGGTATTCCTTCAATTCCAGCTTCTACCGCAGCACTCATCGTGCCGGAGTAAATAACATTGATAGAGCTGTTGGAACCATGATTGATACCGCTTACGCAAAGATCTGGTTTGCGGTCAAGGATCTCCTGGGTAGCGATTTTCACGCAGTCTGCCGGAGTTCCCGAGCAGCTGTATTCTTTATGTTTATAAGATTCCTTGATAGTGACCTGTTCGCAAAATAAGGTATCGCTAATTGTAATGGCGTGACCCATTCCACTTTGAGGGCTATCTGGAGCGACCACCACCACGTCACCAATTTCCTTCATTACTTCGATAAGAGTTCGAATTCCGGGAGCGGTGATTCCATCGTCATTAGTAACCAGAATCAGTGGTTTCTTCTTGTTCATGCAGTTTTATTTGGTTTAGCTAAAATAAGAATTTAAATAAGGAAACGTTATATTAGTGGTTTGACAAATTAGTCGGTTTCTAAGTGTCTGTTGGCATAGTTTTTACTGTACTAGATGTAACCACGCGATGACGAAATTAAAGAGAATTATGAAAAGGAATTTTAAATTACTGGCGGTCATGGTCTTCATGGCAGCTGCGTCCTGTAGTTTTACAACTAAGACTTTTGACGACCCAGATAAAGATAAATTATTGATAGACCTTATCACCTATGTTCTTAACCAGGGACACTATGATGCCAAGGAGATCAATGATGAGTTTTCAGCGAATGTATATGAGGATTATCTTGAAGGAATGGATCCTTCAAAAAGATTTTTTTACAAAGAGGATATAGAAGATTTCAGTTCTTTTAGGGATCAGATCGACGATCAAATCAAGGGCAAAAATATTGAGTTTTTCAATCTTACCTACGGAAGGCTTCAGCAGAGAATGGAAGAGGCGAGATCTATCTACAAAGAAATACTTGCGGAGCCATTTGACTTTTCTGAAAATGAAAAGATCGATACAGATTATGTTAACCTGAAATATGTTTCTTCAAAAGCTGAATTAACCAAAAGGTGGAAAGAGCAGCTGAAGTTTAATACGTTAATAACTTATCATGATTTAATGGAGGATGAAGAGAGCAAGAAGGAAGCAGATGATTCATACGTACTAAAATCTGATACTGAACTGGAAAAAGAAGCAAGGGAATCTACGCTCTCTAATATGGAACGATATTATGATTTTACTGATGATCTTGAAAGAGAAGATTATTTTTCAGTATACATCAACGCTATCGTGGAAGAATTTGATCCACATACCTTCTATTTTGCACCACAGGAAAAGGACAGGTTCGATATAGCTATGTCTGGTAAGCTGGAAGGAATTGGAGCAAGATTAGTAAAAGACAGCGACAATATTACGATTACTGAAGTGATCTCTGGAGGTCCGGCCTGGAGAAGTGATGAGATTACTGAAGGTGATGTGATCCTGAAAGTAAAGCAGGAAGATGAGGAAGATGCCGTGAGTATCGTGGGAATGAGACTCGATGACGCAGTAGATCTTATCAAGGGCCCTAAAGACACTAAAGTAACGCTTACAGTGCGAAAAAAAGTGATGGGAAATATCGAAGATGTAGTTTTGGTTAGAGATGTGATCGAGATCGAAGAAACGTATGCGAAGACTTCGATGGTAAAGAAAGACGGGAAGAACTTCGGAATCATTAACCTTCCGAAATTCTATTTCGATATGGAAGATTACAATAGCAGGAATGCTGCTTCAGATATTAAAGAAGATATTATTAGACTGAAACAGGAAGGAATGGAAGGTTTGGTTCTTGACCTTAGAAATAATGGTGGTGGTTCACTTAAAACCGTAGTGGATATTGCCGGGATGTTTATCGAGGAAGGTCCAATCGTTCAGGTAAAATCTAACGGACAAAGAAAAGAAGTACTAAAGGATGAAGATCCTCAGGTATTATGGGATGGCCCTTTGGTAATCCTGGTAAACGAACTTTCAGCTTCAGCTTCAGAAATTCTGGCTGCTGCAATGCAGGATTATAAAAGAGCTATCATTATTGGAAGTAAGCAGACCTATGGAAAAGGAACAGTGCAAAATGTGATCGACCTGAATAGATGGTTACGAAATAATGAAATGGGCGATATGGGAGCCCTAAAGATCACTACCCAGAAGTTTTACCGCGTGAATGGTGGTTCTACCCAACTGGAAGGTGTGAAGAGTGATGTCGTGGTTCCAGATCGTTACAGTTTTGTAGACATTGGTGAAAAAGATCAGGAAAACCCATTACCATGGGATAAGATCGATGCGGCAGATTATGATATCTGGGATGGTTATGTTGGTTATGATGAAGCAATCGCTGCCAGTAAGGAACGAATGAGTTCTAACAGTCAGTTGAAGATGATCGAGGAAAATGCAAAATGGGTGAAGACTCAAAGTGATGAAAGTAGTTACCCATTAAATTATGCTGAATATGCTGCGCAAGCTGCGGAAGATAAAGAAATGGCGAAGCAGTTTGAAGCTATCAGAGATTATAAAACGAATCTGACTTATAACTCATTACCTTTTGAAGAGCAACTTTTTGCTACAGATACTATTCTGAAGGAAAAGAGGCTGAGATGGCATGAGAGCCTTAGTAAAGATGTTTATATTGAGGAAGCTGTAAATGTACTTTCAGATATGAAGATGAATAACATTACCAGAAATAAAATGGCAGGTGTGGACAAATCTCAAAAAGTGAAAAGCTAACACATAGAATTAACTATGACCCGGGAGAAATTCCGGGTTTTTTTATGCGCAATACTGAAATTATGAAACGTAAATATATCTATCCTTTTATCATCCTTCTAATAGCTGCGATACTACTTATGGCAGAGCAGTGCTCTTAATAAGATAGCCTGTCGCTATCGAGTTTGATAAATATAAACAGCAGTATAGTGAATCCCCAGAGACCTGAGCCACCATAACTAAAGAAAGGCAATGGGATACCAACTGTTGGAAAAATACCTATCACCATTCCTATATTCACCAGAAAGTGAATGAATAGAATACCAATGACTGAGTAACCGTAAATCCGGTAGAATTGATCTCTTTGTCTTTCGGCCAGAACTATTAGTCTTAACAACAGGCCTACAAACAGGAATACAACCATTGCGCTACCTAAGAAGCCCCATTCTTCTCCAACTGTACTGAATATATAATCTGTATGTTGCTCTGGCACAAAATGACCTTTTGTTTGAGTTCCTTCGGTCCAGCCTTTGCCAAACCATCCTCCGCTGCCAATCGCGATCTCACTCTGGTTGGTGTTGTATCCAATACCTCTGGAATCTACCTCTTTTCCCAGGACAATGTTGAAACGATCCCGGTGACGCTGTTCAAAGACATTCTCAAAGATATAATTTACTGAAAAGCTTAACGCCATGGATATGATCGCAAATACGCTGATCAGGACTTTGCCTGGTCCCTTGCGTGACTTCATAAAGAACATCACTAAGGCAATTACAGCAACTACTACACTAACCCAGATAGGACCTATAATTAGCGTTAAAATGAATACTGCGACGGCCGATAGTCCGGTTATAAGATAAAAGCCAGAAAGACCTTCACGATATAAGGGGAAAAAGAATGCAGCGTAAACCAGTGCACTTCCTGGATCTGGCTGAGGTACTATTAGAATTGCAGGAATTGCGATAATGATAAAAGCCTTGACCTGGTGATCAAGTCTTCGAATGTTGGTTTGAATATCACTAAGATATTTCGCCAGGGCTAGCGCGGTGGCAAATTTCGCAAATTCAGATGGTTGAAGCCCAAAGCTTCCAAAGGAATACCAAGATGTTGCTCCTGAAATTGTTTTTCCAAAGACAAAGAGTCCGGCTAGGGAGAGAAGCGATACTAAATATATAATACTCGAAAAGCGCTGGTAAAATTTTGCTTCTATAGATAAAATGATAATAACTAGAAATATGCTAAGACCTACGAACAGAGCCTGTTTTCCATAAGGCTGTTCAAGGTCAAAAAAAGAACCGCTGGTAGATCCCAATGAAGCAGAGTATATATTTGCCCAACCAAAAAGTATAAGTGCTAAATAGATTAAGATACTTATCCAGTCAAAACTGGCTCCATTGCTTCTCGCCATTTATCTGTTTATTATGAAGGGTTCGCCGCTTAATGGCTTGGCATATTCGTCTTCCAAGCTATGTGACAGGATCCAGTCTTCCATATCTGTTCTGGTAATAGTTCCTTTCAGGTATTTTTCGATCATTAAACTGGCAATTCTTCCGGCATAGCGACCACCCCAGTATCCATTTTCCACGAACACTGCAATCGCGATCTTAGGGTTATCTACAGGAGCAAAGGCTACAAAGATCGAGTGATCTGTTAGCTGAACCCTTTTTCCATCAATTTTAGTAAAATTTTCCGCAGTACCCGTTTTACCTGCTATTTCTATTCCCGGAATTCTTAAAGCAGAAGCTGTTCCGCTCTTATAAACTTCGTGCATTCCTTCCACTACAGGTTCAAAATGTCTTTTTTCAATGGTGGTAACATTCTTTGTAGTGTACTTTTCTTCTTTAATTGGTTGCCCATTTACCTCTTTCAGAATATGCGGAGTGTAGAACCAGCCTTTATTTCCAATAGTAGCCGCCATGTTCGCCAGTTGAATTGGCGTCATTAGAACCTCTCCCTGTCCAATCGCGTTGGAAAGAGTTGCTGTAGCATACCATTTGTAAGTTGGATAATCGTAGATCTTATTATAATACTCAGAATCCGGAATTTTACCGGATCTTCCTGTACTCAGGTCAGATCCCAGGTAATCTCCAAGTCCAAAACTCTTTAAATGTGCATTCCAGGCGTCCATTCCTTCCTGCGGACTAGGATATTTCTCAATAATACGACGATAAACGTTTGCAAAATATGCATTACAGGATTGCGCGATGCCAGGAATCATGCTCAGCGGACTACTATGCGCATGGCAGCCCAGTTTTCTACCGCGGCCATAAGGATAACCATGATTACAGGAAAATGCATCATCTGTATCCACAACATCTTCCTGGAGTCCAATTAATGCATTTAGAGTTTTAAAAGGAGATCCTGGAGGATATTCGGCTAAAAGACCACGATCATAAAGCGGTTTTGCATCTTCATCAAGGTATAATTTCGTAAAATTTGGAGAGCGTTTTCTTCCTACCAGATCTGCCGGATCATAAGTTGGAGCCGTGATCAGGGTTAGGATCTCGCCGGTATTAGGTTCAAGTGCCACAATACCACCTCGCTTGTTTTCCATTAATTTTGTGCCGTAATCCTGTAATACGGCGTCAATAGTCAAAGTAATATCCTTGCCTTTTTCCGGCAAAGAGTCAAAAATACCTTCTTTATAAGGTCCAATATCTCTATTGAATCTATCCTTCTGAATATATTTTACGCCTTTCTCACCTCTTAAAAGTTCTTCATAATAGCTCTCAACACCAGCCCGGCCAATAAGATCACCGGATATATAATAAGGATTATCATTTACGATCTTCTGGTTTACTTCGGCAATATAACCCAGTACATTGGCGCTGTGGTCTACCTGGTAATCCCTTAATGATCTCTTCTGAATATAGAACCCCTGGTAATTCCTCATTTTCTCCTGAAGTATCGCGTACTCACTTTTTGTAAGCTGCGGTATAACTACTGAAGGTAACATGGGAGAATAGATCTTTGCCTTATCCAGTTTCTTTTCCAGGTCTTCCCGGGATAGATTCAGAATATTACAAAATTCGGTCGTATCGAAAGGTTTAAGGTTCCTTGGGATAACCATGACATCATAAGAAGGCTGGTTGCTAACCATCAATTCTCCATTGCGATCGTAGATGTAACCTCGCTGCGGGTAATCGTAGATCACTTTGATGGCATTATCCTGTGAGCGTATGACCATAGAAGTATCGATCACCTGTAAATAGAACAATCTCCCCAGGAATATGATGCCTGTGGTAAGGATCGTGATATACAGCAATAATTTTCTCATCGATGTTTTCTACTGAAAAGTGTTAATGACAGCAATATTAGAATTACTGAAAAGATACTTGAAAAAAGAGTTTTCTTGAGTATTAGAAGTATATGATTTACACTAAACATTTCCAAAGAAAAAAATACGAAATGGTGGATTAGAACGATCAGGGAAACATAACTGAATTTTGCTCCAAAAGGGGTAAAAGCCAGTCTGATATTCTGGTGATCATAACTAATTCCGAAGGAGAATCGAAGCAGATTTGGTCGGGCAAAAGCGGCAACCAGACACGCAGCTGCATTGATCCCGCCACTATCCTCAAAAATATCGATGCTTAATCCCAGCAAAAAGGATAGAATGAGAAAAAGACTTTGGTTTCCGGCAAACGGATAAAGTAGGATAAACAACACGTATAAATACGGATTGATATACCCCAAAAAGTTGATGTTATTCAGAATTAGAACCTGTAAAAATATCAGGATCACAAAGCGGGCAATATTTGATAGTAGTTTACTGTTCATCTGGCTCCTGCAATTCCTTAATTTCGTCTTTATTGATGTTCTCTATAACATAAACATAACCAATATTGGTCATGTCGTTAAATAGTTTGATGTTGATCGTGTAATAGCTTTGCGTTTGATCCAGTGTAAAGTCTTTGATACTACCAATTGGTAATCCTTCCGGAAATATTAGTGACCTTCCACCCGTAATAATGGTATCTCCTTTTTGTACAGGAGCCTGTCTGGGAACGTCTATTAACTGAACGATATTTGGATCTTCTCCATTCCAGACAAGACTTCCAAAATGATTGGTACTGCTTAATTGCGCATTGATCCTTGATCTGCTGTTTAGTATAGAAATAACCCGGGAATACTTATCATTGGCTCTATCAACGATCCCAACAATTCCCTGGCTCGTAATTACTCCAAACTCTTTCTGAATTCCTGAATTTTCACCACGATTAAGAGTTAGGTAATTATCAATTTTAGCGAAGTTGTTATTAATAACGCGAGATGGTCTAAAGATATAATCTCCTTCAAATGATGTGCTGTCCAGCTGTTTTGAAATTGAAATACTATCATTCATATTAGAAATGATATTTCGAAGCTGGTTGTTTTCAGTGATCAGTCGTTCATTGTACTCTTCCAGGTTCAAGTAGGTGTTGATGCCATTGGACCACGAGTATACACCACCGGTCACCCAGTTTGCAGAACTTATAAACCTGCTCTTATGGAAGGAGTGATTTTGAACTGTGAGAAAAATAGAGACAGCAAACAGGAACAGGAATAGAATTGAATTCTTATTCCTAATAAGAAAATTGAAAATCTGCTGCATAAATTAAGCTTCTCCTACTTGATCAAAATTCCTTTGTATCGGTTCAGTGTTTTAAGGCAAATTCCTGTTCCACGAACAACGGCTCTTAACGGATCTTCAGCTATATAAACCGGAAGATCTGTTTTTTGAGAAAGACGTTTGTCCAGTCCTCTAAGCATAGAACCACCACCGGCGAGATAAATACCTGTATTATAAATATCGGCAGCCAGTTCTGGTGGTGTTTGGGAAAGAGTTTCCATTACGGCATCCTCGATCCTAAGAATAGATTTGTCCAGCGCTTTGGCAATTTCGCGATAAGAAATGTTCACCTGCTTAGGTTTTCCGGTAAGCAAGTCACGTCCCTGTACGCTCATTTCGTCTGGCGGGACTTCAAGATCTTCAGTCGCAGCACCAATCTGGATTTTAATTTTTTCCGCAGTACGCTCACCAACATAAAGGTTATGCTGCGTACGCATGTAGTACACGATGTCATTGGTGAATACGTCTCCTGCGATCTTTACAGATTTATCACATACGATCCCTCCAAGAGCGATTACAGCAATTTCAGTTGTACCACCTCCTATATCAACGATCATGTTTCCTTTTGGTTGCATGATATCTACTCCAATACCAATGGCCGCAGCCATTGGTTCATGGATCAAGTATACTTCTTTTCCATTTACCCGCTCTGCACTTTCCTTTACAGCTCGCATTTCAACCTCTGTAATTCCAGATGGAATACAAATTACCATTCGAAGTGCAGGAGTAAAAAGTTTCTTTTTAAGCGCCGGGATCTCCTTTATGAACATCGTGAGCATTTTCTCACTGGCATCAAAGTCGGCAATCACCCCATCTTTTAACGGCCTGATGGTTTTGATATTCTCATGAGTTTTTCCCTGCATCATCGCAGCTTCTTTACCTACTGCGGTAATTTTACCAGAAGTTCTGTCCCTGGCAACTATCGAAGGGCTATCCACAACTACCTTGTCATTATGTATGATCAAAGTGTTGGCGGTTCCTAAATCGATTGCAATTTCTTCAATGAGAAAGTCAAAAAATCCCATAGTGTTTATTAGGTGTTGAGGTTTGGGTAAATGTAATGAATTTAATGTTTAAAATGGCGTGTCCCGGTCATCACCATTGCGATATTATTTTCGTTGCAATAGTTGATGCTCAGTTCATCCTTGATGCTTCCCCCTGGCTGGATAACCGCCGTAATTCCGGCGTTTCCCGCGATTTCCACGCAATCTGGAAATGGAAAGAATGCATCACTGGCCATCACGGCCCCATTCAGGTCAAAATCAAATGATTTCGCTTTGGCAATACTATGTGTTAGAGCGTCTACTCGGGACGTTTGCCCTGTACCACTTGCACATAATTGTTTGTTTTTTGCCAGAACAATCGTATTTGACTTTGTATGCTTGCAGATCTTGGAAGCAAATATCATGTCAGATAACTCAGAATCTGTTGCTTTATTGCTGGTTGCCAGCTTAAGATCTTCGATAGCATCGGTTTTTAGATCTTTATCCTGAACTAGAACTCCGTTAAGACATGTTCTTACCTGATTCTTCGGAAGTTCAACTTCTTTCTGAATAAGCAGGATTCTGTTCTTTTTGCCTTTTAATATTTCTTCAGCTTCCGAAGAGAATGAAGGGGCAATGACCACCTCGCAGAATAGTTTGTGGATTTCTTCAGCAGTATCGGCGTCTATTTCCACATTGCTAATTAGAATTCCTCCAAAAGCTGAAACAGGATCACCGGCAAGGGCATCTGCATAAGCCTGGTGGATCGAGTCTCTTTGTGCAAGACCACAGGCATTGTTATGCTTTAAAATCGCGAAAGTTGGAGCTTCACCTTTAAACTCGTTCATGAGGTTCACGGCAGCATCTACATCCAGCAGGTTGTTATAGCTCAATTCTTTCCCATGTAGCTGATCGAATATTGCATCGAAATCACCGAAAAATGTTCCTTTTTGATGAGGGTTTTCTCCATAACGAAGTTCTTTACCTTTCAGTTCACTTTGTTTGAAAGAATTGATGTCACCTTCAGCATTGAAATAATTAAAAATTGCTGAATCGTAGTGAGAGGAAATATTAAATGCTTTGGCAGCGAATTTTTTACGATCAGCTATTTCAGTATTACCAGATTTTTCATTCAGTAATTCTAAAAATTCAGCATAATCATCTACGGAAGAAACGCAAGTTACGTCCTTGAAATTCTTAGCCGCAGCTCTAATCAAAGAAATACCTCCAATATCGATCTTTTCTATAATATCCTGTTCCG
>NZ_CAJWRQ010000075.1 GCF_913046405.1 uncultured Christiangramia sp. | reverse complement strand
TTAACATAATATTTTGTTTTCCTCTAATTAGCAGTATATTGCGGCGAAATTTGTTGAAATGTTAAACTTCTGTACGTTAAATATTTTAACATTGAGATAATGTAAGAGAAGAACATTTAGTTTTCTTTTGCATCGAATTTTAAACAAACTCAAACACACAAAAAAAATGAGGAAATTATTACTCTTAGCGATGTTCTTAACATCTGCTACGATTTTTGCTCAAGGAACTGTTACCGGTGTGGTAATGGATTCCCAAACATCAGGTCCACTTCCAGGAGCTAATGTAATGGTAGTTGGTACTAACAATGGTACAATGACAGATTTCGACGGTAACTTCACTTTGAATGTTGCGGAATCTGAAGGTACTATTAAAATTACCTTCGTAGGTTACACTTCTAAGGAAGTGAAATTCAATGTTACTGGCGACACTCAGGATCTAGGACAAATCGTTCTGGGTGCAGATGATAACGCATTGGATGAGATCGTTGTAACAAGTTTCTCACTTGCTATCGACAGAAAAACACCAGTAGCTGTTTCAACTATTAGTGCTGCAGAGATCGAAACCAAGATTGGTAACCAGGAATTTCCTGAAGTGCTAAAATCTACTCCTGGAGTATATGCTAACAAAGCCGGTGGTGGTTTTGGTGATGCAGAGCTTCGTATGAGAGGATTTCAAGGTGAAAACATTGCAGTAATGATTAATGGTGTTCCTGTAAACGACATGGAAAATGGTCAAGTTTATTGGAGTAACTGGGCTGGTCTTTCTGATGTAACAAGAACTATGCAAACTCAAAGAGGTTTGGGAGCTGCTAAAGTCGCTGTTCCATCTATCGCTGGTACGGTCAATATTGTGACGAAAACTACAGATGCTGAGAAAGGTGGAAGTATCTACGCTGCAACTGGTAACGATGGTTACACTAAGTTTGGTGCTACGGTATCTACAGGGAAGTCTGAAAATGGACTTGCTGCAACAGTATCTGCTTCCAGAACAGTTGGAGATGGTTACGTAGACGGGACTGAATTTATTGGGTATAACTACTTCGTAAACATTGCTAAAGAATTTGGTGAAGATCACGAACTTTCTTTTACTGCTTTTGGTGCGCCGCAAAGACACGGTCAGCGTCAAAATAGATACACTATCGAGACTTACCGAGAAAGTGAAAGAGGTATCAAATTTAACGGAGACTGGGGTTACTTAAATGGTCAGGTAACTCCTATCGAGGACAACTTCTACCACAAACCACAAATGTCTTTAAACCACTATTGGAATATTAACGAGAATACTGAATTATCTACTGCACTTTATGCTTCCTTCGGAACAGGTGGAGGTGGTGGATGGGCCGGAACTAACAAGTTTGGTCTTGATTCTAAATACAGAGATGGTTACCTGCAACCGGTAAATCTTGATCTAATCGTAGATGAGAACATCGAAAGAGGTGCTGATGGTTCTGAAACTATTTTAAGAGCTTCTAGAAACGACCACAACTGGTATGGTGCACTTTCTACTTTATCTACAGATATTACAGATGATATCGAACTTCTTGCAGGGATCGATTTAAGATACTACAAAGGAGAGCACTTCCAGGAAGTAACAGATCTTCTAGGTGGACAGTACTACTTTGATGATTCTAACGTGAACAATCCTGTAAATCTTGCAAAGGTTGGAGACAAGATTAGCTACAACAATGATGGTATCGTTCTTTGGGAAGGTGGATTCCTTCAGGGAGAATATTCAAAAGATGATTTAGATATCTTCGTTTCTCTTGCAGCTTCGAACACATCTTACAAGCGTGTTGATTACTTCAACAACCTTGATTCAGATCCTAACCAGGAAACTGACTACGCAAACTTCTTTGGATACCAGATCAAAGGTGGAGCGAACTACAACTTCACCAGAACTAGTGGTGTATTTGCAAATATCGGGTACTTTGAAAGAGCACCTTTCTTTGAGGCAGTATTTCTTCAATTCGGAAATAACGTAAACCCAGATGCTGAAAATCAAAAGATCTTTAGTACTGAACTTGGATATACTTACAGAAGCTCTGTATTGAGAGCTAACGTAAACGTTTACAGAACTAACTGGAGAGACAGATCTTTGATCTACTCTTATAACAATCCTGATGGTTCTCTTGGTGTTGCAAACATTTTGGGTGTAAATGCAATTCACCAGGGTCTTGAACTTGATTTCGAATACCGTCCTTTCGAGGAACTTTCTATCACAGGCTTTGCATCATTGGGTGACTACACTTGGGAAAATGATGTTAGAGGTGTACAGATCTTTGACGAAGAGCAGAATTTAGTTGATGAGATCAACCTTTTCATCGAGGGTACTAAAGTAGGTGGTACGCCACAAACTACTGCTGGTCTTGGAGTAGACTATGAGTTCCTAACAGATATGAGATTAAGAGCTAACTATAACTACTTCGGTGATTTCTGGTCAGATTTTGATCCGGTAAGCCGTAACAATCCTGATGCTGGTGAAACATGGAAACTTCCAGATTTTGGAACGCTTGATGTAGGTCTTTCTTACGATTTCTCTGTAGCTGGATTTGATGCTGCTTTGAATGCGAACGTTTATAACATTACAGATACAGAATATATAGCTAATGCACAGAATGGTCTTCAGAACGACGCACGTACTGCACTAGTATGGTACGGTTTCGGAAGAACTTACACTGTAGGAGCTAAACTTAACTTCTAAACACAACACGATGAAAAAGACATTTTATGTACTAATGGCTTTCGTAGGTATGGCTTTGACTAGCTGTGAGCCAATGGAAGACATTCATGACGAGATCGACAACGACCTGGATAGCCAGCTTGCCGTTGCAGAGAGAGATTATGTGCTTACTGAAGATGATTATGAAGAACTTGGACAAAACTTTCCAAACTTCGGTTCAGTAGAAGATGCAAGAACTTTGATTCCTTCTTTACTTTCAGACCTATACCCAACTTATGGCGCAGGTTCTATTATCAATGTTGGATTTGATCTTTTCGATCCGCTTAGAGTTCAGGACTATTCAGTATCTGCTTCAGACTACGGGATGATCGATCTTTCTACAGACTATTTCTCTGGGATGGGTGAGGTTGTAGATTTCCTTGACGCTAAGTATCCACAGGCAGAAGAAGGTGAGTATGTTAGACTTACTTATAATATCCTTGCTGAAGAGATCGCTTACGAGCTTTCTGCAGATGATTTTGATGTTATAGGTGACGAACTTGGAGATGTTTACCCAGATCCAGCATCTAGTGCTGCTCAATACAGCAACTTCGATAGAAGATCTGATAGAGATGCTTACTGGAGTAACGATATGATCGTGGAAGCTCTTGGTGTAGCCATTTCAGAAGAATTTGGAGATATCGCCGGTCAGCAATACAATGTTACTTACGCTATATATGATGGTAGCTCAGGAACTGAGAGCATGACTGTTCAGTTTGATGGAAACACGTACGTAGCTGTTGGTGGAACCTCTTACGAGATCTCTAGTGAAGACTATGACGCTATTGGTGAAGAATTCGCAACTGCATACCCTGGACCAGCTGGAAATGCTGCTCAGTTTGGAAGTTTTGATGTAAGAGAGACTAGCGATAACTACTGGAACGAAGACATGCTTTTAGAAGCTTTTGCTTTCGTAATTACTAGTGAATTTCCTGCAGCTCAGGATGGTGATCAGTTTGTATTGACTTATAAAGTTTACAATGGTTCTGTTGCTACGATAGTGGTAAACCTTGTTCTTGACGGCGGTGCTGTCACTATCGATGAAGATGCTTCAGTTTCAACTATTGAAGAAACTAAAGTATTTGCTTACACCAACGGTGATTGGGATGAGCCTTACATGCTCCCTGAAAATTCTTATACTGAAGAATTCGGTCAGCGTTTCAGCAACTTCGGAGACGAGGATGAAGCTCTTGCTAAAATCGCGATCTTCTTAGGAAGAGAATTTCCTTACGCTGAAGAAGGTGAATATAAAGCTGTTGCATATCGTTTCTACAACGGAGAAGCAACTGTGACTGAGTATGCTAACTTTACTTTTGAAAATGGTAAATGGATGGCTATTCCTAGCGTAATTTCAGATGCACTTCAGTTTGGATTTGAAGATGGAATGTGGGTACCAGACAACACGATCAACTACATGTTGAGTTCTGCTGATTACTCTATCATTGCTGATGCACTTTCAGGTAATACTGACCTTGCTACACAACTCGCTAGTATTGATCGTTACGGTAACTTTGACCGTCGTCCGGGAGCTAGTGCTTACTGGAATGATGATAATCTACTATTAGCTATGCAAGCGCTTCTTAATGAGATCGCTCCAAATGCTGAAGAAGGACAGAAGTACTTACTTACTTTCGATATCTATAATGGATCGAACACTACAGAAAGCCTAAGCCTTATTAAAGAAGGTGGAATGTGGGTAGTTAACCAGTAGGTTCTAAACTCAATTTATATAAACCTCTTATCTTCACGATAAGAGGTTTTTTTTTGACTTAAAATGTCAGATATTTGCAGCCACAATACACAAACTATGAAAAAATATACCGGACTCTTTTTGTTGGCACTCATGTTGGGTTGCTCAGGTGATGATGATTCAACACCAACTCCTACGCCACCAGTGGAAGAAGAAAATCCAGTAGCTATGGCAGATCAACTATCTGCTGTGCAAAATGATTCTTACACGTTCAACAGAGCTATGCTTTTGGAAAATGATGAACTCGTGGATAACGCGATTATCACCAGTATAGATGCCGAAACTGAAGCAGGCGGAACCATCACAGATAATCGTGATCAAACCTATACTTATGAGCCTGCTAATGATTTTACTGGAAATGATACTTTTTCTTATACTATCTGCGTACCTGGAGATTCCGATAGATGTTCCAGCGCTGTAGTTACCATCATCGTTGGCGACGCTGGGGAACCAATAGCGGCCGATGATAGTTATACTACCCAGGAAGGCAATACGTATACTATAAGCAATCACCTTGATAATGACCAGGTGGTGGATAATGCAGAAGTTACTTCAGTAGAAAGCATAAGTGGTAACGCTATCGTAACATTACTGGATAATGGTAGTATTTTGTATGAACCAAACTCAGATTTTTCTGGTCAGGATACTTTTACTTATACTTTGTGTGACGATGATGAGACACCAGGTTGTTCTACTGCCACAATTACAATGACCGTCGAAGACGAAGGTTCACCGGTTGCTTCAGATGATACTGTTGTAATTGAAGCTGGTACTTCCGAAGAAGTGATCACAAAACTTCTGGACAATGATGATCTGACCGATGATGCAACAATTTCTTCCGTAGATGACTCAGCAAGTAACGCGACCATTGTATTGAATAACGATGGAACAGTAACCTATACTCCACAAGCAGGTTTTATGGGAGAGGATACATTTACATATACTATTTGTGATGATGATGCTGACGCTAGCTGTTCTACAGCTACTGTAACGGTAAATATTGTGGAAGCGGTAAAATTCAATGTCCCTGATAATTTAAAGGCATATTATTCAGACGCCAGTTTTACCATCGATCCTGACTTGTTGTATTCAGAGCTTTCAGATTTTACGAACGCGCAACATACAAACCGCCTTACTTATACAGATCGTCATGATTATTTATATGATGCCGATGCTGCACTCAATGATGCATCTATGGTAGTGCTAATTTACTCAGGTGAACTCAGACCAGATGATGAATTCCAGTTAGGAGATCTTGACGGTGACGAAAGTTTTAATACAGAACATATTTATCCTCAGTCCCGTTTAAATACTGAAGAATCTGTAAGTGACTTACATTTGCTAAGAGTTGCTGATGTAAATATTAATTCTGAAAGGCTTAATTACCCATTTACTGAAGGTAGTGGAGAATACAAGCTTGTAGGTGGTGATAGCTGGTACCCTGGAGATGAATGGAAGGGTGATGTTGCCAGAATGGTAATGTATGTGAACCTTAGCTACGGAGACTCCTTTGATGAAGTTGGAAATCTTGACCTATTCCTGAAGTGGAATCGTGAAGATCCGGTTTCAGCTTTCGAATTACAGCGTAACGACGTGATTGAAGCGACTCAGGGTAACCGAAATCCATTTATTGATAATCCATTCCTTGCTACGCTTATCTGGGGTGGTGATGCTGCGGAAAATCGTTGGGAATAGACTTCAGAATTAGAAACTTTTATATAAAAAATTATGTATCAAACTGTTCAATTTATACACTCTTACTGGGCCTATCTGGTGCTGATAATGCTTTTGATCGCGACCTTTAATTTTATAATTGGGTTTGCGACGAATAAGGAATACAGTGCAACAAATTTTAGAATCGCATTATTCACTTTGATCGTTTCTCATATACAGTTGCTAATAGGGATCGTACTTTACTTCACTTCTGGCAACATGGCGCGATGGGAAGGTGGAATGGGAGAAGTCATGGGTAACGATACTACCAGACTTTACCTGGTTGAGCATCCATTAATGATGATCATCGCGATTGCTTTGATCACTATTGGTTATTCCAAACATAAAAAGAAACTTACTTCGAGGCCAAAATTCAAGATGCTGGCTATTTTCTACGGAATTGCTTTTCTCGTAGTACTTTCCAGAATTCCATGGAGTGCATGGTTCTAGATGAAGTATTTCATATTGAAAAGGCCCGGTATTAGACCGGGCTTTTTTATTCTACTGCTTTTATCAAATACAGGTATACGGGAAAATGATCACTATACCCAGGCTGATAGCCTGAGCTACCATAAGTACGCATAGGATACCCGCGATACTGGCCACCCTGCGTAATTAAATAAGGAGCGTTAAAAATTCCGGCTTTATAATACTGAAATCCTTCAGAAGTTCTGTTCAATAAGCTTTCTGAAAGATAAAATTGATCGAATAAGTTCCAGGAATCACGATATGCCAGTGTCCCGCGACCTCTTTTGAGCATGTTTTCCATAGGATTATATAGGTCCCCTTCTTTCAAATCCTTAATTTCAGCTTTAGTTTGTAGGAACTTTTTAAAGCTTTTATTGGTAGGATCATCGTTAAAATCTCCCATTCCAATAATTCTTGCCTTTGGGTCTTCCTGGTAAATGGAATCTATGATTCGTTTATTAAGCATAGCAGCTTTTTCACGTTTGTAACTGCTTTTTGCTTCACCACCAGACCGGGATGGCCAGTGATTTACTATAAAATGAGTTTCCTGTCCCAAGGCAATTCCACTCACTACCAGTTGATCTCTGGTAAAATCTCTTTTGTCCTCATCATAGATCATTAATTTCCTGGCCTGGGAATTCGTCACCACAAATGACTGCGAACGATACAGCAGTGCTACATCGATGCCTCGCTCATCTGGAGAGTCGTAATGCACGATCTTGTAATTAAACTGTGCAAGGTTGGGATGTGCAATAAGATCTTCTAAAACCTTCTTATTTTCAATTTCACAAAGACCAATCACCAACGGTGGCTTTTTAGATTCCTGAGTTCCTATTTCAGCAAGCACCCTGGAGATATTCGCTATTTTAACGTCGTAGCGTTCTTTGGTCCAGTTGTCTTTACCCAGAGCAGTCCTGTCATCATCAAACGTGAGGGTGTCGTCTACGGTGTCGAACAAATTCTCAACATTATAAAAGGCAATAGTTTCAATATGGTAATCTCTCATATTCTGACAATATAGGTTTTCTGAATTTGTCAGGTATAGCCCAATTACCAAATAAATCGCTGTAATATATTTCTTCAATTTTTTATCATTTTAGTACCCAATTAAAGTACTGGTTTTTTGATTATTACAGAAAAATGATTTAAAATTATCCCATATTTCGACTACGAGGCACTGAATGAATAAAACCTTTTTTTGGGTGTGTCTGTTTTCTTTGGTTTATCAAAGTTTATACGCCCAAACTCCGATCATCAATGGTCGGATTATAGATGCAATCACCCAGGTGCCCTTACCCCAGGTTAAAATTGCAAGAGAGAATTCTTTTAATGAGACGTTCTCAGACCCCGATGGAAAATTTTCTTTGGGAATGGAAAGTATTTCAGAAAATGAATTTATTCTCCTGGTTACCAAATCAGGTTATCTGAGTAAAAGAATACCTGTAGGTCAGAAAGGATTTCTGGAGCTGGATCTTTCCACTATTTCACTTAGTCCAGACTCCAGTCATGATCTCACCTTTCAAAATACCATTAGTCTTTCAGATGCGGAGGTAATGGACGATGAAGCGGACTTTGATAATATTTCAGGTATTCTTCAATCCACCCGGGATGCTTATCTAAGCGCAGCTGCGTTTGATTTTAGTCAGACTTTTTACCGGGTTCGGGGTCTTGGATCGGAATATGGCAGCTTGATGATTAATGGAGTTGAGATGAACAAAGCTTTCGATGGCAGGCCTCAATGGAGTAATTGGGGAGGACTCAATGACGTACAGAGAAACCAGGTTTTCAGTCCTGGTGTTTCTCCTTCAGAATATGCTTTTGGTGGTCTTGGTGGTACTACGAATATAATCATGCGTGCATCACGTTTCGCAAGCGGTGGTAGAATTACTGCGTCTGGGTCTAATCGCAGTTATACCGGAAGGCTTATGGCAACGTACGCAAGTGGCGAGAAAAATAATGGCTGGTTTTATGCATTTTCTATGGGACGCCGTTATGCAAGTGAAGGTTATATGGAAGGAACTCCGTTCGACGCAAACTCTATTTACCTTGGTCTGGAAAAATTCATTAATAAGGAGCATGCACTAAATTTCACTGCGATCTATACGCCAACACTTCGAGGGAAATCTGCGCCACTTACAGAAGAGGTTGTTGAAATTAAAGGAAAACGCTACAATCCATACTGGGGTTTACAAGAGGGTGTAATTCGCAATAGCAGGATGAAAGAGATCAGCGAACCAGTTTTTATGCTCAATCATTTCTGGAATCCTTCTGATAACGTACAACTCAACACTAATTTTTCTTACCAGTTTGGTGAAGTTTCTAACACCCGTATAGATTATGGAGGCACTAGCTTCGTTGATTTTGATTCTCAGCGCACTTACCTGGGCGGAGCTTCAAATCCAGACCCCGTTTACTACCAGAAGTTACCAGGATATTTCCTGAGATTTGAAGGTTTTGAGGATTTTCAGAAAGCTTATCTCTCTGCAAATGAATTGAGAAATAATGGGCAAATCAACTGGGACAATATTTATGAAGCCAATGCCAATCCTGATGCTTTGTACGCTCTGGCGGCAGATGTCAATCAGGATCAAAGTTTGATTGCTAATAGTATATTGAGCTGGCAATTATCTTCCAGTCTGCATGTAATTACTAGCTTCAAAGCTTCATCTCTTAAAAGTCACAACTTTGGCAGGATCGAGGATCTTTTTGAATCATCCAGTTTTCTGGATGTAGAGGTTTTTTCAGACTTCTCTCAAAATGACCTGCGTAATCCTGATCGAAAAGCACTGGAAGGGGAGAGTTATAAATACGATTATAATCTAGAAGCTCAGACGGCTGAAGTGTTTGGTCAGCTTCAAAAGCAATGGAGAAGTATGGAAATTAGTGTGTCCGGGCAGGTTTCGACCTCAAGCTTCAACCGATTTGGGAATTATCAGAATGAAGAGTTCATGGCGAATTCTTATGGTAGGTCTAAGGATATCGATTTTCTTACTTCAGGTATAAAAACGAACTTACTTTATAAATTTTCGGGACGTCAAAGTCTGGAGTTAAATTTGGCAGCCTTCTCAAAAGCACCATTACTCAAGAATATATTTATAAATCCACGCCAGAATAACGCCATGGCTCCCCGGGTTTCCGAAGAAAAAATTACTGCTTCTGATCTCAGTTATCGCTATCGTACCAATCTTTTCAACTTTAGATTTACCGGCTACGTCCAGAAGATAGCGAATAGTACCGAAGTTTCTTTTTATTATACAGATGGGTTATCAGGCCTTGGTAGAGAGAATTCTACCGCTTTCGTTCAGGAGGTGCTAACCAATATGGATAAACAATATCTTGGAGTTGAACTAAGTTCAGAATATCAGGTAACTTCAACGATAAAGCTGAAGCTCGCCGGAGGAAGCGGGCAGTTTGTATATAGCAATAACCCTACTCTTAATTTATACTCCAGTTCTTTTGAAGATTTGAATTATGAACAATCATACCTCAAAGGCTACCGGTTACCGGGTGGCTCGCAATCTGCGTTTCAACTAGCATTCGAATATAGAGATCCTGCATACTGGTGGTTCGGCATTTCACAAAATTACTTTACTGGCGCATTTATAGATGTGAGTCCGTTGAATAGGACCTCAAATTTTCGAAAAGATTATGATGGTTTGGAGATCGTGGAGTATAATGCGGAAGTAGCGAGAGAATTATTACGGCAAGAGCAGTTTGATCCCTATTTTCTCACGAACATCATTGGCGGCAAAAGCTGGAGAATTAAGGATAAATATCTCGGTTTATTCGCTAGTATAAATAATGCACTCAACACCAATTTTAAAACCGGTGGTTTCGAGCAGGCGCGGAATGCAAATTACAGAACGTTAAAAGTAGATAGAGATCGCGAGATTCCAATCTTCGGAAATAAATATTGGTATGGAAACGGTACCAGTTACTTTGTGAATTTAAATCTTAGATTTTAAAATATGAACAGAACATTTTTCATCATTTTTTTACTGGCTATAACTTTTCACGCTTGTGTACCAACAGATGATTTTGAAGTCCCGGAACTTGTAGAGGACAGTATATCCATAGATGGAAGTTTCACCAGTATCGCTGCAGTGAAGGGTAATTATAAAGTAGAAACTGGTGAGATTCATAATTTCAGGGATACCTATACATGGTTTGAAGCCTATGTTATTAGTGATGATTCCGGAGGGAACTTTTATAAAAAGCTCGTTTTACAGGATAAGGCTCAAAATCCTCAGTCTGGAATACAAATTCTGGTTGATGACAATTCCCTGCATCAAACTTATAACTTCGGAAGAAAAGTTTATGTGAAGCTCGACGGTCTTAGTCTTGGATTTAATAATGGTGTTCTGCAACTAGGTATTCAGAATAGGGGAGATGTGGTGGCAATTCCTTCTTCATTAATAGATGATTTTATTGTTAGATCTGAAATCACTTCTGAAATCATTCCGAAGAAACTTTCAATTTCTGAGTTTTCAGAAGAGACGAAAAACCTCTATGTAGAAGTGCATGACATTCAGTTTGATATCAACCTGGTGCGCGAAGCAGAGAATTTCTCGTTCGCTTCTCACAGATACGATGAATATGATGGTGAAAGACAATTGGAAAGTTGTACAACCGGAGAGACTGCGTTTTTAAGTACGAGCACTTATGCGAATTTCAGATCTTTGATGCTACCCTCAGGTTCCGGGAATATCAAAGGAGTTCTGAGCCGCAATTATTATGACGAACATTTCGTGCTCATTGTAAATGATCCAACCGCTCTCGATTTTAATGAAGAGAGATGTGATGACCAGTTTTTCAAATGTGATTCTGAAGGCGTTTTTAGTAGAAATGTGATCACGGAAGAGAATTTTGATGGTGTGACTTCTAATACAACGCTTGCCTCCAGAAAATGGACAAATATCAATGTGAGTGGAGGGGAAAAACGCTTTACACCTACGATGGTAAACGGCAATCGATTATTGCGAATCTCTGCTTATAATACGCTAGAGAATCCGCTGGAAGCATGGCTGGTATCTCCAGTAATCGATATCTCCAGTACCAGAGCGAATCTTGTAACCTTTGATTTGCTTGCTTCCTACGATAACGGCATGTTCTTAAAGTTGTTTTTTACTCAGGATTTCACTGGTGATCCAAGAACTACAGAATGGAAGTTGCTGGATGCTGCAATTCCATACGGGCCATCGGGAGGTTCTGGTAACGTCTTCAAAACTTCAGAAATAGATATTTCCTGTCTGCAAGGAAAGGTTTGGATAGGATTTAGATATTTAGGGGCTGCTCCAGATAAGACCACTACGTATGATCTCGATAATTTCAGAGTTTTAGGGAATTGAAATTGACTATAGGAAAGCAATTAGTTTATCTAATTCTTTGTAGCGCTTAGAAATTTACAACAACTAATTAAAAAGTACTGTTCTGGGCTTACCTAGATTAAAATTCTGAAAACCGAAATCATTGGTCTCAATAGAATTCGTTTTAAAGATATTAAGTCCCTGACCAGGAATTTTAGGATAGAAAGAAAAAGAAAGCTGAAAGTTGTTGAACACCAGATAGTCGTTTCGAATAATAAAACCAACGCCAATGGAAGAATAGAGATCATTCGTACCGATATTCGAGTTCTTCAGGATACCGGCAGTATAATTCAAAAAAGGGTTTAATCTAAATCCAAAAAGATCCCAGGGTGAGTAGAATTGAGTTTGTAGTTCCAGTACATACTTTTCAGTTCCTATAAGATCACTGTCAAAACCTGCGATACGCGCCCCGGTCGTTCTCCGGTAATCACTTCCATAACTACTATTAAATCTATTGTGCTCGTCTATGCTCAAACGGTCACCTACAGAATTCATTCTATCCACCCCAATAATGAACTGAGGTTTTACAAACTGTCTCAGTTTCCATTTTTGGCCTAGACCTATAAGATTTGTAAAATAATTAGCCTGAAAAGAATAAGCGGTTTGTTCGGTTTTTGAACCGTTGAAATAACTGCCAGCTTCAAAGTTGGTGCTAATATATCCCCAGTCGAAGTAATTTCCAAAGGAAGCTCTGGCGCCAAGGTACATCCTGGTCTGCTGATTCTTATTCTGGAATCCGCTGGTTAAAGCATATACTTTGCCTACCGGGACGTCTTCAGTAATACCATCATTAAAGATATATTGATCCTGAACGAATTGCCTCGAAGATATTCCAACACTCGCCAGATACCTTGTCTCGTCTCCAAAATAGTTAATACTATCATATGCAGCCGAAGGGGACTCTTTAAAATTTACGTCCAGAAAACCAACACTGGTAATAAGATTTGTACTTCGTTCCTTTTCAGAATTTCCTTCGAAAAGGCGATAGGAATGTCCCACCCAGTAATCCTGAGATATATATTTGAAGTTTTGATCTTCTAATTCCAAAGCCGCATTTGGTAATTCTACCTGTCTGTATTGTTCATCTACATAAAATCCTGCTGCCCATCTCGTAAACGGAGAATAAAATTCTCTTTCTATAAAAACACTTTTACGATAGAATTCATTGAAGTCGCTTTGATATCGAATTTCTCCAGTTATAAAGGTGTTTTTAATGTTCGGAACCCGGTAAATACCAGAATAGGCATTTTTGCCATCACTTAGCCTGTTCGCAAAACTGAAATTAAGCTGGTGTCCAATCCCAACAATATTATATTCTTTAAGAGTCACTTTGTTTTCATTGGTTGAAAACACGCCCTGGGGTGTAAGACTCCACGAGTCCAGAGCCAGGATCTTTACATCTACCGAGTCAGAATTTTTTATGGCATGAGCAGTAATTTTTACTTCTCTTATATATTGCTGTGAACGCAGTAATCTCTCAGATTCATCTAACAGCAAAGTATCCAGGTCATCGTTCTCCTCCAGTAACAGAAAATTTCGAATAGCGAACTCCTTAGACTTTATATGGATTTGATTCCCGGTTCTTTCTACCCAGCTATTAGCAGTTTCTGTAGAATCTGTGAAGGAGAAACCAAATGGATCTTTAGTTTCAATAATAACATGTCTAATGGGTCTTCCTTCAAGTTCTGAATAGTCCCTGTACTGCTTTTTTAATTGCTTTTTCGGTTTTTTAGTAGTCGACTTGAATAATAACTGATGAACTCTTTTGGTAATCTTACGCTTTTCTGAAAAACGTTCTAATCGATCGTATATATTCGTAGTATCCTTTTTTTCGGTCTTTTCAGTCTTCTCGCTCTTTTCATTTTTTTGATTTACCTGCGCCTGAAGCTGAAAACTAAAACATAAAATAGTACAAAAGGACCATAAAATTTTCATCATAGTCTTCTGGGAAAGGATAGAATGTTGGGGGTTTTTCAACAAATTAAATCAAACCTCTTAAGGAAATTTCTACTGAATTTAGAGTGTCACGAAATCGATCAAGGTCAAGTTCATGCTGCCTCAATATTATGAAATCTAATTTGTTCTGTGCAAGCTTTACGCCAATACTTCTTTCTTCTCTCTAAAATCCAAAGGCTCAAGTACTTTCAGAGCTTTATCAATAGAATTTATCCTGTCAAAAGTAAGTAGTAAACGTAGTCCATTCCTGGTTTGTTTCTCCTTCATGGTGCAGTTTTGCTTGTGTGTTTGCACATATTGCAGAACCTTCGTGAAGTTAGCAGTTTGATAGAATCTTGAATTTTGATCTGCTATAAAATAACCAACCATTTTATTCTTTTTCAATACCACTCTTTCAAGTCCTATTTTGGCGGCAATCCATTTAATTCTTACAGAGTTTAGAAGGTCAACGGCCTGCGTAGGTAACTCGCCAAACCTGTCTTCCAGTTCTGCTTCAAATTTGAGCAGTTCTTCTTCCGTAGAAAGCTCGTTAAGTTTAGTATATAGATTCAGTCTCTCTGCGATATTGTTGATATAATCATCTGGGAATAACAATTCGAAATCGGTGTCTATCTGGGTATCCTTGACAAAATCCTTCAATTCCACATCTTCGGTTTCAGCATAAAGATCACGGAATTCGTTTTCTTTTAATTCCTCGATCGCTTCATTCAGGATCTTTTGATAAGTATCAAACCCAATATCATTGATGAATCCACTTTGATCGCCACCAAGAAGATCACCGGCACCACGAATCTCTAGATCTTTCATGGCAATATTGAACCCGCTACCCAATTCTGAAAATTGCTCTAAAGCAGTAATTCTCTTTCGGGCATCTTCGGTCATTACTGAATATGGCGGAGTAATGAAGTAACAGAATGCCTTTTTATTACTACGTCCAACCCGGCCACGCATCTGGTGGAGATCTGATAATCCAAAGTTATTTGCGTTGTTGATAAAGATCGTATTGGCTTCAGAAACATCAAGTCCGCTTTCAACGATCGTAGTAGAGACGAGCACATCAAATTCCCCATTGATAAAGCTAAGCATCAGTTTTTCCAGTTTCTTCCCTTCCATTTGCCCATGTCCAACCCCAATTTTAGCATCTGGGACCAGTCTCTGGATCATTCCCGCAACTTCTTGGATATTCTCCACCCTGTTGTGAATAAAGAAAACCTGTCCGCCACGCTGAATTTCATAGGAAACAGCATCACGAATGGTTTCTTCTGAAAA
>NZ_CAJWRQ010000074.1 GCF_913046405.1 uncultured Christiangramia sp. | reverse complement strand
ACAAGACCTACATCTTGTATTATATCCCCTTGATTTACTGATCATACGACCACATTTACCACATGGTATTTTTTGGATTTTCTCATAATAATATGTACCATAAGATGTATTCACTTTTCTATATCCAGGTTTTTTACCCATGATTAATCACTTGAACCAATTACCACAATTATAACATTCATGGATTTTTTCCCTTTTGTAAGTATGTGTTTCCATATCCAAGTAATTTGACATACTTCTTGTATCTTTACTATTACATCTAGGACATTTTTTACCCATGATTAATTACCAAATATTTATCCCACACTTATCACAGTAATTAGCTTGCCAACCTGATATATAACCAAAGAAATCTTTTACAGTTTTTGGTTTTTTCGGAAAAAAGACCTGAATGATGCAACCTAATAGCGAAATATTACCAGGACAGCGTAGATGGATATGATCTGCTTCCAGAAAGATTCTGTATATCTTCATCAAAATTAATGGAGTCCGGAAAAGTGATAATAGAATATTGGTTAATCCTTTAAAACTGAGTGTAGGTACCTCAGCAAACACAGGATCTTTAATGTAAGCGGTCTCTCCAGCTAATGGTTTGCGATTAATTTTTGGAGCCAGAACCATAAATTCATCAACCTCATTTAACCAAATATTCATTTCACTTATATAAGGTTCATACGAATAAAATTTCCCATTATATACAGCGTGTTCAATATAGGTAATGATCGCAAATTTCATAAATAACTTTCAGTTGAAAAGATCGTAAAAATTATACTTTAATGTACGCCAAATCTGAAAGGATTGCTCACCATCAAGATTACGATCTCCATCATAAACCGTATAATATCGGTTTTCTACTTGTTGAATATCTAAATGATGCATCCCGCGATTGAACCATTTAACTTCCGGTACTTCCTGTAAGAATCTTTTTTCTGAAATATCTAAAGATATTTTTTCTTCAGACTCTTTCAACTTATAGATGGAAATTCCAGAGCCATAACCATAAGTTCGATCCTGAACTGGTAAATACCAGTCATTTTGAAACTTAAAAAAGCGTCCTCCAGGGCGAGTCTCATTTCCTCTACGACCATCAAATCTTTTCGATTCTTTCCATTCCCCGTGCAAGGAATCACTTTCAAAAATTAGCTGATTCATATGATCATCTACCGCTACCATTAGATTTTTCTCTAAAAGAATAGTTGCATCTTTTAATTTTCGATTCCTGATTAGGGTATCTACTATTTCCCATTTCGTCGGAAAATCGATGGCTTTATATAGTAACACATTTCCGCTCTGCTTGGTTTCAGGCAGCATATAAATTTCGCTTTTATGCCTGAAAACCTGAGGATATGATAGATGGAAATCCTCATCGATAACCACTCCTTCATACTTATAATCCAGTCCATTCGAAGAAGTGAAAAGCGCGATATTTGCATTATTCTTACCTTTTAATTCAGTAAATAGATAAAAAGTTTTGTCTTTAAAGATAAAGAATGGATCCGCAATATAATTCCCCTCAGATTTTAGCAATGTATCCACTTCCACATAAGAGATCAAATGTTTTTCATCGATATTCGGTTTTTCCAGAGGCGCTTCTACAAAGGTAAATCCTACTGACCATCGCCCTATCTTTTTAGTAAAAAAGGGATAGTTGTAATTCAGAAAGAATATTCCAATCAAGAAAATTAAAAAAAAGGCCAGTAGAAGCTTTTTCATTGATGGTTTACAGGTTTTGGGGCATTAAAGAATAGACTGAACCATCCGCTCAAACGACCTGATGCTTCAAAAAAAGCATCTTTCTTTTGGTTTGAAGTCAAAACATTGGAAAGTCTTACAGAAATTAATAATAAAGCGGTGGCATGCCATTTTAGTTTAGCTTTTAAAGTGGGATTTGGATATTTAACCCGCCAGACATAATATCCATTACGCAGCACCATTTTACCGTATTTAAAAACTTCTGGCCTACCAGCGCTATCATGATGATGCTCAAGCCTGGCCGCCGTATTTACAAAAAGCTTTCCCTTACTGGCCAGTCGAAGAGAGAAATCGGCATCCTCGTAGAGCCCGTAACCTTCAAAATTTTCTGAAAATGAATATGCTTTAAAGATGCTTGTTCGGTAAGACGATATTCCACCCATCAGCATTTCCACTTCATAGATCTTATTAGAAGGCGGTAAAAAGGCAGTAGAATATCCATGGGAGAAATCGGGCATCATTCCTGGTGCTTCATCTGGAGCAAGTCCAAATTTTCGGCGCAATTCAAACCTGGATCCTTCCACTCTGCTCCAACCGTCGTAATTAAAATAATCCATACTAATTTCATTAGCATCTTTCACTTTCTGCCAGTCTGCGTCATTCGTTATATACCCGGATACCGCCAGAGCTTCAGGTTTATCATGATATGTGCTAAGCAATTCCTTAAAATATTCCTTCTCGAGGATCACATCATCATCCAAAAAGCAAACAATTTCGCAATCTGGTTTAAGTTGATCGATTCCAAAATTGCGCTGCCTGGTCAGGCCTCTATCATTTTCATCAACTTTAAAAAAGTCAAGATTTTTAAACTGGTTTTCTTTTAGCATTTCCCCGGTCTCGATATCTGGCGAACCGTCAATGATCAAAATACGGTCCGGATAAAGCGTTTGATTTTCTACAGATTTTAGTAGCCTTAGCAAAGATTTTGCTCTTTTGTAAGTGCAAATAATAAGCGTAAAACTTGGGGTTAATGGGTTCATATTAATTACTTTTTCCCTCAAATTGACGTTCTAAATCGGCACATTTATTCTCACTTATGGCCCATCTATTTCTCATTACAAGCAAATATTTAAATGGGTTTTTAATAGTTTGTTTGTTATAAAATTTCAGAAACAAATTAACTTTATATCCTTTGTTCATAAAATCATTATAATGCCTTTTTACCAACATCATAAAAGTTGGAGAGGGTTTGGGTTTTAATTCTCTAGATGGTTCAACATCATTTGAGATATTTCTAAATCCTCCTGTTGGGGCTTTAAGATGCTGAAGTATCAAATCGGGATGATAAATAGTATCGCAACCTAGATTTCTTAACTTCATTCCATAATCATAATCCTCTCCAAAACCATGTTCAAAAGCTAGCGAAAAATTAACCTTTTTTGCGTACTTGGAGAGAACAATACTGGCACCGGATGCAAAGGCTCCCCACTGCTTAAGTTTCGAAAATTCCGTTGTTTCTCCCGGCTGTAACGTATTTAAATTTAATGCATCAATGTTAAGTTTTTGCATTTCCGAAAGCCCTTTTAAAAGAAAGTTTTCCTCAAACCTGACGTCATCGTCTGCAAAAAAAACATAATCTGATGAAACTTCTTTCAATGCAATGTTTCTTGCATTACAGGCTCCAGTTTGATGTGTGAAATGATGAATGATTCTGAATGGCCATTCTTCGGTTTTTAAATAAATCAATTCAGAACTGGAATTAGGTTCTGGGTTTTGCTCAACAATGATCACTTTCTCAGGTTTCTTCTGCTGATTTTTAAGATCGATCAGGACATTTTTCAGGTACTCCGGCCTACCCAGTGTGGGAATGATCACATCGATTTTTTCTGAATATGAAATGTTATCAGTTTCTGGAAATTCAGGTTCTGGTAGATCTACATTCAGCCGAAAATAAGATTCTTTGAAAAGGGCTTGCAGGAATGAAATTAAAGGTGACTTTTTTTCATATTTCAGAAAACAGAAAAACAGGATCAGGAGCCGGACCTTTTTGAAATGCTGACCAACAAAGCTAAAAAGCGCTGAAGTATTCCTGGGTTCAAGGCTGTTTTCATTTTGAAGACCTTGCATAAGAGCCGGATCGCTATAACAAAAAAGCGAATTCTGCTGTCCAGTCTTCGCTATGGAATTCAGCAAATAACCAAAACAGCGAATATCTTCAAATACATATTTGAATTGTAGAGCAACTTTTCCGTAGACGCCTCCAACATCTGTACTCATTCTCCAGGTTGGATATCTTACCTCCCGATCTGGATTTACAAAAGGAAGTTGATCTACATAACCTATTTCATCTCCAATAAAGTAACTCGTGGCAGGACAAGAAACCATAATCAATGAATGCGGGAAAATTGCAGAAACATCAGCTATATTAACCTCAACCGATTTCTCCTTCCAGATGATAAGTTCATCTGGAAAATCTTCACAGAGTCGCCAGAAAACCTGGGTAAGAACACCAGAATAACCAGTCAAATCCGAATTATTTCTGGTTACGCTAACAAGCTTCTTTGCATGATGATGACTAATGATAATCACTCGACTGATCTTTTAAAACAAGTTTGTAAAACTTTAGATTTTTGGAGGCAATGATCGTGGAATTAAACTCCTGCTGAACTTTCTTTCTCGCCTGTGCTCCCATTCTTTTTCTAAGCTTATCATCCTGAAGTAATTTTAAAATTTTTTCAGCAACGCGATCATGATCATTTGGATGCTCCATATATCCTGTCTTTTCCTGAACCATAATTTCTTTAGCCCAGCCAATGTTTGAGGTCACCAATGCTTTCTCCATGGCCATCGCCTCCAGCCAGGTCATAGGAAAAGCTTCCGCAAAACTGGGTAAAACGACTACCGTTGATTCTTCCAGTAAGTTAATTATGACTTTATAATTCACCTGGCCCAGATATTTAACATTTTTGGATGTCTTTGAATTCAGTATCGATTGAAAAGTTTTCCAGGTGCTCTCACCTTTTTCATTATCAATAACATCCCTACCGGCGATGACAAGTTTTGCTTCAGGATTTTTCAGGTAAACCAGGTTAAAAATTTCTGCAAGCTCTAAAAATCCTTTTTTTCGGATAAGACTTCCAAAATAAAGAACCTGATTAGTTTTCGGTTTCGCTTCGGAAGGTTTAAAGTTTTCCAGATCCAATCCGTTGGCTATGACCTTAAAATTCTTTTTCAAATCGAAAACTTTCATCGTTCTGCTTCCCGTAAATTCACTTACTGAAATAATTTCATCAGCATTTTGTAAGGCATTCTTCTCAAACCATCTATTTTTCCATTTCTGCTTTCTGCCTTCTAAATCACAAAAATAGGCGTCACTGCCATGCAGCCTGATCACCAAAGGAACATTCAACTTCATAAAAGCTGTGATCCCGGTCCAGTCTGCCGCTTCTATAACATCTATATCTTCTTTTACCGCAAGATCATTTATAACTTTTTCCAGATGTTTTCGATAGCGATACCAGCCACCAAGAGAATAATTGCGTTTAGCGATCAGGTGAAAATTCAAATTATCCTTCTGAAAGAAATCATCTCTTCTCTGATCATAAACAATAATGCTCACCTTAATCCCTTCAAATTCACTTAAGGCTGCAGCCAGATTCTGAATACTGGTACCGAGTCCACCGGAATTTGAATCAGGAAGATCGGGATATTCAGGGGTTAGGAAAGCGATGTGCATATTTTGGGATCAAAAGTCTAACAGGGCCGCGTGTTCACTGACCATTTTCTCAAGATAATAGCTTTCTTCTACTACTGGGTTAACAGATGTTGTAATCGCTCTTATCTTTTGAAGTATATTACGAATGATTGTAGAAAGCTGCTCCACATTTCCGGCCTCATAGATAAATCCGTTTTGCGCATCAACAATAATTTCGGGATTTCCACCAACCGGGGTTGTAATAACCGGAACATTCGATGCCAGACTTTCCAGGATCGAAAGACTAAAGCATTCCATATAGGTTGGTTGAAGCATATATGAATAATTCTGAAAAAGATTCGGCAGATCTGGTGAACTTCCTTTAAAATTTAACTGACCATCCAAATTCTTATCTGCAACCATCTTCTTAAGCTCCTTTTCCATAGGACCTTCGCCATAAACATCAACCTTTAGCAGCGCTTTTAGTTCTTCAGGCAAAATTGAAACCGCGTGGATTAGATCCTGAATTCCTTTTGAAGGTCTTAAATGGGAGGCCACTATAAATTTTCCAAAATTTTCTTCGGTACGTTTTTTATAAACATCCGTTGCAATACCATTATAGACTACATCGGTTTTTGAACTAAGACCCTGACCATAATCGTTAAGGATCTGATGTCGGGTATATTCTGAAACTCCAATGAAGCGATCGATAAACCTTGAATAAAGCCTGCCTTTTAGTTTGATTTTAATACGTTTTTTCAATGGAAAACCCTGGATGGGCCTTGGGTTATGATCTACAGCAATAATATAAGGCTTACCATTCCCCTTAAGCTTCTTGAAGATTGGAGTACACAACTCCAGGAAGTGCGTGATGATAATATCGAATTTATGTTCCTGATGATATTTCAGAAAAAAAGTGGGAAGATTTTCTTCTCCGGCAATATGCACATCAAGATCCTGATAAAATTCAATTATTTTTCCATCAGAAAAAAACCATTTTATTCTGAAGCCATTGTTTTTGCAGGCACGATCGTAAGCAACAAAAAAGCGATCCATTCCGCCTACTCGAGAAGGATTTAATTTATAGTTACATACTACCGCTATCTGTTTCATATTAAAGACTTTAATGCGCCAGCTATTTGCTCACTGGTACCTTCAAGTGGTTTGCCAATTTGCAGCTTGATAAGCTCGCGTTGTTCATGCAATCTCGCTTCAGGATTTTCCAGACTAAAATTTATAGACTCGATTAATTCTTCAGCATTTTTGGCAATTATCACCGCTCCGCTTTTTATCACTTTTTCGTAATGGGCATATTTCAAAAACCGTTGATCATTATAAAGTCCGTTTTCCATATTTCCGAATACAGGATTAATCACAGGTTTATCGAATAGCATAAAGTCCAGACTCATGGTAGAACACATATTCATGCCCAGATCTGAATATTCTAGGATCATTCGCAAGTCTTTAAGATCTTCCTTTGTTGGAACTCGCTGAGACCAGAGTTCAGCATGCTCCTGCCTGCTTTGTTTCCAATCTGGATAGTTCCATTTTATAAATGGAAATTTTTCAGCAAGAAATTTGAATCTGTCCGGTTCTTCCGCAGGAGATGTCCGAACCAGAAAGTTTACTGATTCATTTAATTTTTTGGTCTGAATAGCTTCCGCAATCGTTTCAATATAAAGTGGGTCATTGGCGCTGGTGGAAACGTCTCCACAGCTAAAACAAATAGTTCTCAGATTTGTATTTAAATCAAAGCGGTTAGCAAACTCTTCTTTTGACCCATGATATTGATTCATTACATAGGGCTCGAATTGTGGCGTCCCTACGATGCTGATTTGCTTTGTTGAAACTTTCTTATAAAACTGTAGCAGCTCACTTTTCATTAGATCGCTCCAGACGAGATAATGATCAAAATCGCCGGCCATTCTGCCTTTGGAAGCCAGGTTATCCCAGCTAAAAATAAAACTACAAGTTTTGACACCTAGTTCTTCAGCAGCATAGATCAAGGGAGCAATATATGGAGGTCGTTGATGCGTAAAAAACAGAATACTTGGTTTCAAATTTCTAAGCGTTAGCTCAAAGTTTTTTACTGCAATGGACTTTGAAAAGCTGCTTTGCTGAAGTTGGTAATACTTCCCGATCCATTTTTCGGAATGCAACTTTCTGGTTACCCGGTAGATCAACCTGGTAAGCTTTGCTCGCCTGGTAGAACCGCTATTGTAATTGGTCGTAAGATTATCCTGTATCCCAAAGTTACCAGCAGCATTGTTACGAAGATGGGCTATTTCCTTAGCCTTTCTAAAAAACCAGGTTCGGCCTCCTTCCTGAAGATTGGGAAGTTCAATTACTTCGATCTCAGGTGAAATATTTTCATCAAAAGTCTCTTTTGGAAGAGCTGAAAAAATAACTACTTTTTCAAATTTCGCCGTGGCCTGTTTTAGGAAATCACTCAATACAAAATTCCGAAAACCAACACCATCGGTGATCACCAGGCCAAGAGTTTTATTTTTCTCAGTAGAATTATCCATTCTGACACTTTCAGCCATTCCTCTATATCTCTTTGAATTGTTTCTGATGATTCAGGTTCCAGATCTTTTCACTTTTCAGTGCTTCCAGGAACAACTCAGCACTATTGCCTTTACCAAATTCTATCGAAGCATCAACCTCCTTTTTCTTACGGGCAGATGATATAGCATTCAGAATCTTTTCTTTATTATAATCTATATTTATTATTTCAGAATTTTTGCTTCTGTTATTTTGCCTGCTCCCAAGATTAATCGCAGGAATATTATAAAATGGCGCTTCTCTTATACCAGCACTACTATTCCCGATGATAAATTCACAATTTTTTAGCAGACTTAGAAAATACTCGAATCTAATTGATGGAATAACTCTGAAATGGGGATTTGCTTTAAGTGCACCATTATATTTTGATATGATCTTGGAACTCCCAAGATCATTATTCGGATAAATCACGACAAAATTATTAGCACTCTCAAGCAGACTATCGATTAATATATCTAATTGATTTTCCAATTGATGGATTTCAGTGGTCACCGGATGATAAAGTACAATAGCGTATTCAGTAAAATTAATTTCATAATAATTTTTTACCGTATCAATGCCCGGAAGTTTTTCCGACGTCATAATATCAATATCCGGAGAACCTATCTCAAAAATCGATTCCTTAATTTCACCCATTTGCAAAAGTCGCTGTGCTGCTTCCTGATTAGCCACAAAATGAATATGACTCAGCTTGGAAACACTATGTCTTAAAAGTTCATCTATAGTACCGGAAATCTCTCCACCCTCAATATGTGCAACAAGAATATTGTTGAGTGATCCCACGACTGCCCCGGCTAAAGTTTCGACCCTGTCACCGTGTACTGCGATCAAATCTGGTGAGACTTGATTAACATATTGGGAAAGCCCCTCGATGGTTTTTGCCAGGGTGAGATCCATTGTCGTTTCTTTAGTCTGATTCTGAAAAGTATGAATATTGGAAAAGTTGCAACGTTCTATTTCCAGCAATGTCAATCCATATTCATATTGAAGATGCATCCCGGTAACAAACAGAAAAACCTCAAATTTGCTTTCCTTTTCAAGAATCTGTATCAGGGATTTTATTTTACCAAAATCGGCCCTGGTTCCGGTAAGAAATAGCACTTTTTTCATATTAATCTTTCAAATCAAAATCAAAAATATCTTCAGTTTTTACCTGACGATCATTAGCGATAAACCTGGCCGCTTTTCTGCCTATTATATCATTGAAATGTGCTGCCGGTATCCCTCCTTTTCCCGGTCTCTTTACCCAGATATTATCCTTGGTAAAAATTTCGCCTTCTTTTACAGCCTTGATTGTACAAATGGACGCAAACGCAAAATCGATGGTCACCTGTTCTTCTTCAGCAGCTTTTTTATTTCCACCTCTCATCAGGGCAATCTCTGCACTATCGATGATCAATTGCCTGCAATTGTCTTCATCCATACTACAGGCAATATCGGGACCGGTTCTTTGCATGTGATCGGTAAAATGTCGTTCAAGGATCGATGCTCCTAAAGCAACTGCGGCCAGACAGGAATTATTATTCAGGGTATGATCGGAAAGACCAAAAACCTTATCAGGAAAAGCTTTGCTTAATTCCTGCATTGCTCCAAGCCTTACAAGTTCTGGTGGAGTTGGATATAAATTAGTAGTATGGAGAAGCGCAACAGGTACATTGGCATGATCGAAAATTGAAACCGCTTTTTCAATAGTCTCAATACTATTCATACCTGTACTTAAAATAACAGGTTTACCAAATTCAGCTATATGCTCCAGTAAAGGATAGTTGTTACATTCTCCACTCCCAATTTTAAAGGCTGGAACATCAAATTTTTGTAACCTGTTAGCAGCTGCTCTTGAAAACGGAGTACTTATAAAGATCATGCCCTTTTTCTCCACATATGTTTTAAGTTCAAGTTCATCCTCTTCATTTAATGCACAACGCTTCATGATGTCGTAAATGGAAATATCTGCATTCCCCGGAATGACCTCTTTGGCTTCGCTGCTCATTTCATCTTCCACAATATGTGTTTGATGCTTTATCATTTCGACCCCAGCTCTCCTGGCTGCATCTACCATTTCCTTGGCGACCTTAAGAGAGCCCTCGTGGTTGATACCGATTTCTGCGATCACCAGAGGTGGATAATCATGACCAATTTTACGACCTGCGATTTCAATTATAGGATTCATTTATTTTCTGATCTGTTCAGTAAAAATTCAGCATAGTCAAAATCTACCTGTTCATCTATGTCTACCTCTGCGAAAGGATGATCTACAATGTAAGGAAAACTGTTTCCATCCATTAGTTTTCCATTCCTGATCATTTCAGCTTTTGCAATATAAAGAAGTCCGTTTTCATAATAAAGCGGTTCCAGGTCCTGACTTCGATGACCGAATTTGTAATTAAATGGTTCGAAGTTATCATTTTTAATTTTTCCGAACTTTTTAAAAGTGCTGCTTACCGTAAAAAGACTATCAAGGTTTTTTTGAGTATATAACTGCCAGCAATGCTTTAACAAATCTAGTGGCCTCAGAGGATTAGTTGGTTGTAGCAAAATAACATTATCATATTTCTCTCCAATATCTTCCAGAACATGAACTAAGACCTCAAGAGTGGAGGTGGTATCTTTTCCAAGATTGTCAGGACGCTTTATAAGTCTAACATTCTCATTTTCTGCTGTATCAAAGATTACAGGGTCATCTGTACTAATGATGATCTCATCAATAAATTCTGAATTATTTTTAGCGTAATTAATGCTATGCATGAATAAGGGAATGCTACCCAAAGTTTTATGATTTTTACCCGGGAACCTTTTGGAATTCTTTCTTGCGGGAATGATTGCGAGTGTTTTATGTTTTTTCTCAATCATCAATATTGAGGTTTTGGCAGTTGATTAAACTTCTTTAGCGTTCGTTTCTTAACCGGTAATCTATATTTCATGATCATCCCAAAATAAAAAAGATTTGTCATAAACGCCTTGCAATATTCCGCAAAAAATCGACTGTCCTTAATCCCATACTTTTTTAGATTATGCAAATAGAGTTTTCCAATTTTTTTCAGTACTAATGGAAAAGGATAGTAAACAAAATAGAACCATGCAGTGTTTTTCAATTGTTTTCCAAACCTGAAATAACCTGCTCCGGTTTTATTCCGCATAATACGATCTACACGATGATTAACCTGAACCTGATGAGTATATAGAATATCCTTACCCTTATCCAGTATCTCGATCGCCACGCATACTTCCTCTCCGTAGATGTCGATCCATTCGGGAAATCCTCTAGTCCTTTCGTATACCTTTTTTTTAACCACAAAACCACACCCCACAAAGTCATTTACAAGTATATCAGGTTCCTCTGCCAAAAATTTCTTTGGAATCAAATTATCACTTTCAAAAACACCCCTTATCTCTTTAAAGGCAATCAGACCAACATTAGAATTCGAATCAAAAAGCTTTTGAGTAATCTCTATGAAATTTCTTTGCAAAGGATGTGCATCGTCATCAAACCCAAATAATAAAGCCCCTTTTGCAGTTTTATATAAGATATTTCGTGCTCCTGAAGCACCAATCATGGTATCTGAACCGTACCAGTACACATAAGGAAAGATTTTTTTGAGAGATTCTGAGTTATCTGTACATCCATCCAGAAATACCCGGATCTCATCCGTCTCCATATTGAGATTCCGGTACAAAATATCAATTGTTTTTCTCAAATGCTCTCTTCTATTCCGAGAAACGATCAATATAGAAGCTCTTTTTTCCACTTAAGCTAATTTTTCAAGTGTTTCTTCAAGATGAGAAAAAGACATATATTCTTTTAAATCTGGCCTTAGCATTCTCAAATCCTTTCCCTTTTTTCGCCAGAGTTGGTAAAGACCATTTATTTTTTCTGCGATTTCGTTAACTTCATTAGCCTTCGCCCAATAAGGATAACCTTCCCCAAGCAGACGGCGAGATTCACTTTTTGTGGGCCCAAGAAGTAGTATTGGTTTCTCAGCTTCTATGCAGTGTGGAAATTTTCCAGGTAAAAACGGACTTATTTCAGCTACTGATTCCAGTATAATATTTACAGAAACTGATTTCTGAAGAATTCTCATCTTATCGAAATCCAGATATTTTTTAACCAGTATTTGTTCTAATCCATTAGTAAACTTTTCTATTTCTTTCTCGTGAAATGAAGCATTTCCAATTAAGAGAAGTCTGGATTCAGTACGGGCCTTTGGATTATTCTTCAAAAATTGTTGAAAAGCCTCAATTAAAGGAAATGGAGAACGTTGCTTCATTAAGTTTCCAGCATGGAGCAGATTGAACTTGTCCCCGTCTAAATATTCAGGAATTTCTTTAAGTGATGAATCCTTTTCATTTAACTGATGCGGAATTATAATGCTTTTATCTTTAAATCCTGGAAACTTTCCAGTCATCCATTCTTTTAATAATTTACTTGGAAATGCCGCCCACCTACACTTTTCCGAAAGCTTTCTAAAAAATTCAATTTTATGCTCAAATCCGGGTTCAGACCATTTGTAAGGTTCAGGATAGTAATGAAAGGGATAAGGATCATGAATATAGGCCATCCAACGGGAATGGAACTCTGGAATTTGCAACAGAGCAAAGTGTGGTCTGAAGCTTGCACCTTTACTTAAGGTTAATACAAAATCAAAATCTTGAGGATTCAATTTTCTAATAGCTTCCTGGATACTTTTAGTATCATTAAAAAACGTAAAGCTAAACCCAAATTTTGGCTCTAGATATTTCGCCAGGTTCCAGTTAAACCAATGTTGTAGTTTTCGTTGAATTCTACTCAGAAAAAAATTAGGAGATTTTCTATTTTCAGGTATGTTTAGGCATTCGATTCCATTTAGTTGAATGTTTTTTCTGGTGTAATGGAATATATGCAACCCATAGCCGGCTTCTTGAAGATTACGGATAAGCGCAACGTTAGCCTTCGAACCACTACTATCATCAATATCTATTGATTCTGCGACAACAAGAATTGATTTAGGAGACACTAAAAGATGATTTGAGATAAAACTAAGATTATTATCTAATTAAACACTTTTTTTAAGCTAATCTTTGAATAAGGTAATTAACGATTCGTTCAGAGGCATGACCATCACCGAATGGGTTTAACTTATTTTTTAAGTCTGGCGGGGATTTAATGAGCCTAATTGCATGCATTAAAATCTCTTCAGAATTCGTACCCGTTAAGAAACTAAAACCCGCATCTACTGCCTCCTGTCGTTCAGTAAATTCCCTTGTAACTATAACCGGTTTTTTAAATGCTGGGGCTTCTTCCTGTATACCCCCAGAATCTGAAATAATTAGATCGCAATTTTTCATAAGCCATATCATTTCAGTATAATTCACCGGAGAGAGTAATTCTATATTCGCAATGCCATTTAAACGTTCCTCTACAATTTGCTTTGTTCTAGGATTCAGATGAACAGGAAATATAATGTGTACGAAGGGTTGCTTTGCTAATTCAAGTAAAGCCTTACAAAGTTCTTCAATTCCGTTTCCAAAATTCTCTCTTCGATGGCCAGTGACCAATATAAGCTTATTAATATCTGATAAATTCAGCTTTAACTTCATTTCTTTTTCTTGCTTCTCAAAAGATTTCTCTACAAGTTTTAAAGAATCTACCACTGTATTTCCAGTTTGCAGAATTGTGTCCTCTTCGATTCCTTCATTCCTCAAATTTTCTGTAGCTCTATCTGTTGGGGTAAAATGATAACTGGCAATTCGAGAAATAACCTGCCTGTTTATTTCTTCTGGAAAAGGAGAATAACGATGATAGGTTCTTAATCCTGCTTCAATATGTGCTACTCTTATTTGATTGTGAAAAGCCGCCTGGGCCACTATACTTGCAGTAGTAGTATCCCCCTGAATAAGTACGACATCAGGATTAAGAGTTTTAAAAACCTCATCTATATTCGAAAATATGGAAGCTGCAAGTGAATTAAGGGTCTGGTTTGCAGTCATCAGATTTAAATCGAAATCTGGATGTAGACCAAATACCCTAAGCATCTGATCTAGCATTTCCCTGTGTTGCCCAGTAACACAGATTTTTGGGTCAAACCCACGAGATTCAATTTCATGAATCACTGGAGCCATTTTAATAACCTCAGGACGAGTGCCGAAACAGAAAAGATATGTAATCATAAATTTCTAATTCTTTTCAAAAAACGAAATACAAGCTTTCGCAATGAATAGGGAATTCCGCTAGATCTAGCTGGCTTTAACCAATGAAATATTTCTTCACTAACCTTACTATAATGTGAGGGATTTTCATCACCTACCATATCTAATTTATTTCCCATATGATAGGCATATGTTTTCACGGTTGATAATCTATACAGTCCTATCATATCTACCTTGTCATCTAAAAAACTCTCTTCATAGCCGTTAATAAATTTTCTCTCAGGAAATTTCACAATTCCCTTAAATATCTCCTTTCTATAAGTTGCTACAAAGTGACCACAGCCTAATAAAGCTGGACTTTTCCCTTTTAAAAAATACTGTTTATCCCTCCAAGAATATTTCCTATTGTTTCTTCTTAACAAGGCATCATTCCCCATACCTTTTAAATAAAGGTTACAACTTTCTTCCGAAACTATCTTATCATAACCAATATTACCAAAGAAATATTCATGAAAAAAAACTGATGAGTTCTTATGAAAGCATAAATTTGGTAGCGGCAAAGGAGCTACAGCACCCGCCTTAGAAAAGTTTTGAAAAATGACTTTGGAACTTTGGTTCTCTGGTTGACAAGAATTAATAAATAAGAATATTATTAATTACGATGGTAAATTATTATGTCAAAAGAAATAGAAGATAAGATGGCGAAGGTCCGAGCGGCCAAGAAACCACCAGCCTATAAAAACATACATCCCCTTGTTAAAAACCTACCTGACGATAGTACTCTAAGTCTGAAGAACGTAAAGGATTGGCAGAAGCATAATAAAGAACGTGTCTCAGATTTGAAGTATCAGATACGCCGAATGGATAAAGGTAAAGACAAAGTATTATTGGAACGTGAAGTAGAGAACAGAACAGTTTATTTGGCAAACATAAACACCTACCTAGATACATCCACATGGTGTGATTTGTTTTACGGTAAAGACCAAGAACATAAAACACAATACAGAACATTAGCATATGCTTATGACGACGAAGGATATATAAAAACAAATGCATCAATTGGAGATTGAATTTCCAGATGAACATATGAAGAAAATGTATAAGTTTTTTGAAATACCATATTATCAACATGATTGGGATAATATAGGACAAATTACAGAAGAAAATGACGCAGTTCATGGAATTTTTGGAGATCACAAAATAAAAACTAAATTAAAAGCAGTAAAAGAAGATTACTATGAAATTTTAGGAAATTTCACTTGTAATAAAATAAAAAACGAATATAAATGGTTTTTC
>NZ_CAJWRQ010000073.1 GCF_913046405.1 uncultured Christiangramia sp. | reverse complement strand
CCTTTTTGTTCCGTAGATGAAAATTGGATCGTCATCTATAATACAGGCTATATCAACTTTTATCATAATTTTTTAAATAGATTGAGAAGGTGGTTCCTTGTCCAGGTGCACTTTGGACCTGAACTTTACCTTGCAGGGCTTCAATTTGATTTTTTGTAATAAATAACCCAATTCCTCTGGAGTCTTTATGTTTATGAAAGGTTTTGTACATTCCAAACAGCTTTCTTCCGTGCTTTTTGAGATCTATACCAAGGCCGTTATCTTCAATATCAATCCGTACAAATCCATCTCCCAATACATTGGCGCTTAATTTTATAAATGCATCTCTTTCCGAAGAACTGTACTTAACAGCATTGGTCATAAAGTTGAGAAGAATACTATCTATATATGCCGGTACACCTAAAACAAAGATATCTTCTGCAATGTTATTATAAATATCAACATTTTGTCTGGCAGCAATGGCCGTAATAGAATGAGTAATATTTTCTACGCTTTTACATAGATTCACAGCACCCAAATTCTCTTCAACGGTAGTATTGATCAGGGTGACTTCGTTAAGATGTTCAATAGTTTCCGATAGATTTCCCGATGCATTGTTTAGATGTGAGAAGATTTCATTCTTTTTTAATTCTGGATAGTCACCCATCGCCAGATCCAGTAGCATCCCAATGTTACTGGAATGAGATCTTAAATTGTGAGAAACTATATGAGCAAAGTTTTTGAGTCTGGCATTCTGCTCCTGGGTGATGGTCATTACGCTGGAAAGTTCTTCTTCAACTATCTTCAGGTTTGTAATATCGATAGCCATAAAAAGGTATCCTGTATTCTCACCGTTATCTGAAATTGAAGTAATTGCCAGTTGCACAGGAAATTCTGTACCGTCTTTTCGAACATAAGTCCAGTCCTTATTTTTCAAATTTTTGCTGTTTGAAATCTTATTCAGGAACTGTGGAAGATCATAGTTTTCGTAATCACTGAAGAGGTTTTTGGAGAAGGATTCAAGTTCTTTAGAAACGTGAATAGCAGTAATGTTCAATTGCTGAGAGACTTCAGTTTGGGTGTACCCAAGCATCCTCTCAGCTCCTTTGTTGAATGATTCTATGCGCCCTTCAGAATCTGTTGAAATGATACTAACGTGGGTACTTGCATTGAAGATGCCTTCCAGTTTGTTTAAAGTTGATCGCAGTTTTTCTGAAGCGATCTTTTCTTTAGTGATATCAGTTATTTGAGAAACAAAATGTAAAGGTCTGCCTTTATGATCCCGAACCAGTGATACGGCAAGTTTGATGAATACGATCGATCCGTTCTTATGGAAGTACCTTTTTTCCATATGATAAAATTCGCGTTCCCCGGCAACCAGCTCATTTAGTAGATTTAAGTCGCTATTTAAATCGTCTGGATGGGTAATATCCTGAAATGTTAGTTTCCTGAGCTCTTCTTCGGTATAGCCTATAATATCACAAAGACTTTTGTTTACACTTAGCCAGTTACCGTTTATATCCAGAATTGCCATCCCAATGGCGGCATGTTCAAAACTGCCACGAAATGTTTGCTCACTAATACGCAACTTCTTTTCTGCCTGAAGCCGGTGATTAATATTATGCATGGCTACTACCGCTCCATCCAGGTTGCCATCATGATCGAAAAGCTGAACACCATTTACCGAAACTGTAATTTCTTCTCCGCGAACTGGTCGTATTCTAATGACTTCATTAGCGATTGACCCGTTATTGAATGCTTTGATAAGTGGTATTTCGTGCTGTTCCAGAGCTCGCGTGCCATCGGCATTGTATAAGCCATAATGCCTGGAAAGTTCTTCTTTAGGAACAGGTTCTGCTGGTAAACCGTGCCAGTTCTTGGTTGCCTGGTTGAATAATGTAAGATTACCCTTAGCATCACAAGCTACGATGCCTACTTCAACACTTTCCAGAACTTTTTCCATTAGTTCCTGCTTGCGGTGATTTTCCGCCTCGCTATTCTTAATTTCAGTAATATCTGCGGTATGCATGATGATACCTCCAATTCGATTTTCAGAATTATACCAGGGTCTTACCTCCCAGGTGATCCAGTTTTTTGAGCCATCTGCACGAACAAAACATTCTTCATCCATGCTGTGTATCGCACCGCTAAGACATTCCTGATGTATTTTCTTCCAATCCTCTCCAATTTCAGGAAAGATCTCGTAATGTGATTTTCCAACCACATCGATATTTTCAATATGATAGTCCTTTAACCAGCGTTTTGAAACAGCAATATATTTTAGATCATTATCGAACATGGCTATTGCAGAAGGAGCCTGTTCTATAAACAACCTTTTGAGTTCAAACCTTTTTTTCATCTGGCTGATCTCCTCGCTGCTCGTTCCACCAGCTATATTATCAGACAATTGCTGAATAACATTCTGCTTCTGTTCTTCCAGAGCAAAGATGAGTGCACCGTCAGGTAACTGAATAACCTTATAAAAAAATTTTCTGAAGTGACCTCTGGATGTTCTGAGTCTTATTTGACCGGACTTCTCGGGATCATTTTTAATTTTTGATAGTAGCTCTTTCCAGTTCAAAAACTTCAGATGTTCCTCGGCTTTAGTTTTCTTCAGTATGTGTGATGGAGGAGACAATCCAAGGTGTCGCAAGATTTGAATATTGAGCCAGATGTAATCTGGTTCTTCCGGTTTATATATCAAAAATCCATGCAAGCCATACTTTTGAACAAATTCAAAAACATGAGGTTCTTGCATAATTAATGAGATTTCATGTTCTCTCACGTTCTGCATAGGTCATAGATTGTAATAGATTGGGGGAATCCATTACTGCAATTAAGATATTTTCTTCGGTTTAAGCAACAGTAAACTTTTAAAAAGCATGAATTTTGGTATTAATTGGTTGATTCAGGTTAAACTTATATTTGGTTCATATTGCGGTATACCGTCTGGAATTCGAAAGAATAACAGTTCTTACTGATCATATTTAGGATAGATTTAGCTCAGGTCTAAGCGAAGAGGTTAGTCAAATTTCAGTAATATTGAAGCATGAAAAACAGATACTGGATTGTGCTTGTTCTCGTGGCGGTTCTCGTAGTCACTTACTTTACCGGACCAGTTCCCGAGGAACCTGAATACGATCTACAGCTTCCTAAAATAGCTTCCAGTCTAACCGAACTGGAAGATCATATTAACGATAGCGAATCTAAAAAGCCAACACGTAAGAATAACCAGGCTCGCATAGAATGGTATGGAGAAACACCTGGCAAAACAGAATATAGCATCATTTATCTCCATGGTTTTGCAGGTAGTTATAGAGATGGTTATCCAGTAAATAAAAATATTGCTAAGAAATTAAATGCAAATATTTACTATGCTCGCTGGGCAGGTCACGGTCTTGAGCCTCAGGCAAGTCTGGATGATTTTAACGGAGAGAATGCCTGGAAATCTGCAAAGGAAGCTTTAGCCATAGGTAAACAGATTGGGGAAAATGTGATTATAATGAGTACATCTACTGGCGGAACTCTGGCGTTTAAGCTTGCTGCTGAATATCCTGAGGACGTTTATGCACTCATTAATATGGGGCCAAATCTCGAGGATGATCAACCTGGTACTTTTGTACTGAGTACTCCGTGGGGTTACGAGATTGCGAGCTTAATAAGTTTTGGGGATAATAGGAAAATTGAGCATAAACAACGAATCGCTACCCAGTACTGGGATACGATTTATCCATCCCGGGCTCTCGTAGATCTTCAGGTTCTCGTCGAAACCACAATGATACCGGAGACTTTTAAGAAAGTGCATTGTCCTGTACTGACCCTATATTATCATAAGAACTTTATCCAGGAAGATGAACATGTAGAGGTAGATATCTATGAAAATATTCATAAATTACTTAGTACTCCAGACTCAATGGTAGTTTTGAAACCACTGGCCACCCCGGAAACCCATTTCGTAGGAAGTGATATCAAATCGAAGGATACCGAGATCGTTGAGAAAGCCATTGAAGAGTTTCTAAGAAATAAACTGGATATAAATATTTAATGAATAGTTTTCAGCAGTGAAATGATAAAACGATCAGACTATAGTTTAGTAAAAGATCAATCCAAAAAAAGCCTTACTTTTGTTTCAATCTACAACCAGTTTTATGAGCCGCAAAGTTCTTTTAGACTCAAATCAACTTGATATCATTCTTCACAGGTTGGCCTGTCAATTAGTAGAAAAGCACACAAATTTCGAAGATACCGTAATTATAGGAATTCAGCCTCGTGGAATATATGTTGCTGAAAGGATTATCAGCATTCTGAAAGATGAGTATGGATTGGATCATTTGAAAACTGGTCAGCTTGATATTACTTTTTACCGCGATGACTTCAGAAGAGGAGAGAAACCTCTGGAAGCGAATAAGACCAGAATAGATTTTGTAGTAGAGGATAAGAATGTAATTTTTATTGACGATGTTCTTTATACCGGCCGAAGCATAAGAGCGGCGTTGACCGCTATCCAATCCTTCGGAAGACCGCTCGAAATTGAATTATTAAGCTTGATAGACAGGCGGTTCAGCAGACATTTACCAATTCAGCCAGATTACACCGGAAGACAGGTAGATGCTATCAATGATGAGAAAGTGAAAGTAAGCTGGAAAGAACAGGATGGAGAAGATGCGGTTTATTTAATTGCAAAAGACTTGGATCATGAGGAGTGAATTAAGTGTAGATCACTTATTGGGAATCAAATATCTTCAGCAGGAGGATATAGAATTAATATTTAAGACGGCAGATCATTTTAAGGAAGTGATCAACAGACCAATCAAAAAAGTTCCTTCTTTAAGAGATATTACCATCGCGAACCTCTTTTTTGAAAATAGTACACGAACCAGACTTTCTTTTGAACTAGCGGAAAAAAGGCTTAGTGCAGATGTTATAAATTTTTCTGCAGCTTCCTCTTCAGTAAAAAAAGGTGAAACTCTAATTGATACCGTAAATAATATCCTTTCAATGAAAGTTGATATGGTGGTTATGAGACATCCCAACCCCGGCGCTGGAATATTTCTTTCAAGACACGTAAACGCCAGTATTATTAATGCCGGAGACGGGGCGCATGAGCATCCTACCCAGGCCTTGCTTGATTCGTACTCTATTCGAGAGAAGCTTGGTGATGTAAGACGCAAAAAGGTCGTGATCGTGGGAGATATTCTTCACAGTCGGGTAGCCCTTTCCAATATTTTCGCATTGAAACTTCAGGGCGCGGAAGTCAAAGTGTGTGGGCCCAAAACCTTGCTGCCAAAGCATATTGAATCTCTGGGTGTAAAGGTTGAACCGAATCTCAAAAAAGCTCTGGAATGGTGCGATGTAGCCAACATGTTGCGCGTGCAAAATGAACGCATGGATATTAGTTACTTTCCAAGTACCCGGGAATATGTAAAACAATTCGGGTTGAATAAAAAATTGCTAGATAGTCTCAATAAAGAAATTGTAATCATGCATCCCGGACCAATAAACAGGGGAGTGGAGATCACCAGCGACGTGGCAGATTCTGAACATGCGATTATACTTGATCAAGTGCAAAATGGGGTTGCGGTGAGAATGGCTGTAATTTATTTGCTCGCATCCAAAATCAAACAATAAAAGAAATTATGAAAAGAACCGAAAAGGAGAATTATATACTTATCTCTGCTGAAAATGCAGAACTCACAGACTTTACGAGTCAGTTAACCAAGCATCATCAGGATTTTGAGTCTTCAAACATCATTGTGGATTTAAGTAATCATAAGGATTTAGAAAACCAGCAACTGCTGGCTTTTTTAGAGGTTTCCAATTTACATAGAGAATCAAACAAAAGTTTTGTGATCGTTAATGATGCATTGGGAATAGATGAATTACCGGAAGAATTAATCGTAGTCCCAACATTGCAGGAAGCAGAGGACATGATACAGATGGACGAGATTCAGCGTGATCTTGGATTTTAAAAATGGGTAACAGCCAGTTAAAAATTACGATCCTTGGCTGTTATGCCGCTACTCCCAGAAGTTTCACTAATCCAACTTCACAAGTTCTGGAGATTAAAAATCATCTTTTTCTTATTGATTGTGGTGAAGGCACTCAGGTTGCCCTGCGTAAAAATAAAATTAAGTTCTCCAGGATCAAACATATATTTATCTCGCATCTTCACGGTGATCATGTCTTTGGACTGGTAGGACTTGTTTCTACATTTTCTTTACTAAACCGGGAATCTGAACTTCATATTCATGGACCCAAAGGCATCAAAAAGTTTATTACAGTACAACTTCAATTAAGCGGAGCCTGGACTAAATACCCATTAATTTTCCATGAACTGAGTTCCAGGGAATCTGAGGTTGTTTTGGAAGATGAAGATGTTACAGTGAGCACTATTCCTTTGAAACATAGAGTCTATACCAATGGATTCTTATTTAAAGAAAAAATAGGTGATCGAAAGCTACTTATAGATGAAGCCCAGCAAAGAAACATTCATTATACGCTATTTAAAAGTTTAAAAAAGGGCAAGGATGTCACTTCGGAAGATGGCATCCTGGTAAGAAACAATTTGGTCACAGAAGATCCTGCAGCACCTCTATCCTATGCTTTTTGTAGTGATACGATGTATAATCCTGAAATGGTTCCATTGATCCAGGAAGTGACTGCTCTTTATCATGAATCAACCTTTCTCGAAAGCGAAGCCGCACTCGCTGCTCCTACTAAGCATAGCACCGCTAAACAAGCTGCTGAAATTGCTAAATCTGCCCGAGTAGGTAAGCTCATTCTTGGTCACTATTCTACTCGCTATGGCGATATTAATAAATTTAAAGAGGAAGCATTTACTGTTTTCCCAAATGTAATTTTAGGCGACGACGGACAGGAAATAGTCGTTGAATAACAAATTAATATTTCTTCCAATAGTTCTTTAATCGACATATCTCCAGATAATTAGCTGTAAATTCCTACAGTTTATGTTAAAATTGTGATATAATTAGTCGTATTTAAAGTGACGGATGTTTTTCATCGATATAATATGTACATTTATCATCCCAATCTAAATGAACCTCTATTATGACGAAATTTTACTCACCCGGACTAATCTTGATTTTATGTACTCTGTTTCTTACATCTTGTTCAAAAGACAATTCTGAAGATGATGTAACCGGGTATGATCAAACTGTAACCAGTCGTGCTTCTTATGAATACAGCGCCCTGGAAGTTGAGATTTTAGAAGATCTTAATATTTACAGAAAAGCTAATGGATTGAGTGAATTACTGCCGCTAGCTGAAGGTTCAGTTGAATCTGAAGATCATAATTACTATATGATAGATGCAGGTGCAGTTAGCCATGATAACTTTTCTGATAGAGCTTCCTATTTGATGAATGCAGTAGGTGCGAGCAAGGTAGGAGAAAATGTAGGTTATGGATATAGAACTTCTGAAGCAGTAATTAATGCATGGCTAAAGAGTAGAGGGCACAAAGACAATATTGAAGGGAATTATACTCATTTTGGAATTTCTGTTAGACAGGATGCTGAAGGGAAAAATTATTTCACGAACATATTTGTAAAAAAATAGAATAATACATACACCCCCCAAATCTAAAAGGGAACAGGCTAGAGGCTGTTCCCTTTTTTATTATCTCAATAAAATTTTAGCTACAATAAATCAAAATTCAACTATTGAATCACAGCTGGAATACGATCGATATACATTTTCTGAAAGTCGGCTTTATTCATCCCGCTTTCACCAAGAAGCTCAATTTCCATCCTGTTTACTCTTGACTTGGAAATACCGGATCGTCCCAGAATGCTATTGATGGCAACTTCCAGAAGAGGTTCTGAAGGTTCGCCAAGAACTCCAAGATTATTTAGATCCTCTATATACTCTACATCCGGTTGTAATCCATTAATGTAATCTGAATTACCATCTACATTAATCGATTTGAATACTAATGGCTGCATAGCATACGTATGGTTTTCACTAGCACCTTCTCTTGTGTAGTCATCGCTATCGTAGAGAGTTACTGAAGCCTGGAATTTTCCTACAGTACGATCTCCTATCTGGTTCACGGTTATATATGGATCAAGGCCGTTGATAATAAGTTCGCTGGCAGATGCACTGGATCTTGATGTTAGTATATAAACTTCAGATAAATTTAAGCTGTTTATCGATGAACCACTTCTAACATTTCCATCAAATCTATTTAATAAAGCTTCAGGATTCTGAGCTTCATAGTAGGTTTGATATTTATCGTTCCACTGTTCCTTCATAAAAATCTCGCCTTCAAATTGTCCGGTGATCATACTGGCCAGATCAACAGCCGATTCTACAGAACCACCACCATTGTACCTTAGATCTACCACCAAGTCTGTAACACCATTTGCCTGAAATTCTGCGAATGCTGCATTGAGATCATAATCGAAGCTTGCCGTAAAGCTATTGTACATCAGGTAGCCGATTTTTCTACCATCTATATTCAGCGTTTTAGCAATATATACCGGGTTTTCGGTATATGTATCATCAGTTAGATTTACAACCTGATCTGTTACAATGATCTGGTTGTCCTGCACGTAAGCTACATTAATACTAAAACTATCCTGACCTATAAGTTCCATGAAATTTGAAGAGGTCAATTGCTGACCATCAATTTCAGTGAAAACAGTACCACGGGTCAAACCTGCTTCATCTGCAGATGTTCCGGGTAATACATATCGTATAAAACCAAATACAAAATCTGAATTAGAGATCTGCCCAATACCATACTGGATACCAGTAGCTCCACTCATTCCTTCAAATCTTTCCTCAAGTTCATTATAATCATCAGTTATAAAGCTAAATCTGTCAAAATCTGCAGTTAGATCATCAAAGAGAGATTCTGGTGAAGAAGCATCTACCAGAAATTCTGTTTTTTCCGTAGATGATGAGAAGTAATTATCTGCAAGTTCCGGCACATCCTCCTTATATAAATAGATCTCGTTTAAACCATTATATACAAAACTTTCTACCTCTATCGCTTCGTCTACAGGTTCTTCGTTCTCATCGATAACATTCTCGGGAAGATTGGGGTTTCTTTCGGTAGGTGTTTCCTCTTTCTCGCAGGAAGCAAGGATTCCAATGCTAATAAGAAAGATCACTAATTTACTTTTTATATTCATGTGTTTCATTCTTATGTTGGTAGAATTTGTAAAACTCACTAATTGTGCCAATATGGTCCATTAATATTTACGAATATTAATGAAATACGGTTCAATTTTAGACTCCAGATAATAAAATGACTAATGAGTAGGATGAGATTCTACCTAGGAGAATAAAAATAGTGATTTAATGGGGCTTGATACTTTAGGAAATAAGTTCAACAAGCGTTGAATACCTTCCATGATAGAACTTTTTATCTAAATGTTTTAATTGAAACCTATAAAATCGAAAAAGGTTCAGGCTAGAGGCTGAACCTTTTTCTTTTCAAATCGATTTGTTGGGGTCGATTTATTTATCATATCAACCTTTGTCGATACCCCAGCTTCGATTCTGGTAGGGTCTTAAAATATCTTATTTAGATTCTTTCATTTCAACAACACTAAACATAGATCGTCTGTTTAGTTGATGATCTTTTTCTGAACATCTGTCACAGTCTATAGCCGGTTTATTCTCACCATATCCTTTGTATTCCTGAATTCTATTTTCGGCTATACCATTAGCAACCAGGTAGTCGAAGGTTGACTTAGCTCTACGTTCGGCCAGTTTTACGTTATAAGCATCTGTCCCTCTACGATCTGTATGAGAACCAATTGCTATTACAAGTTCTGGATACTCATCCTGCATTAGTGCTACAAGTTTATCCAGTTCTTGTGCGGCATCTGGTCTAATATTCGATTTGTCGAAATCAAAATATATATTGTCAATTTCAGCCAGGTATTCAACATCTTTAATAGGGTTTAGCTGAATATCATATTTTAAGGTATCAGTTTCATCAGTCTCTCTCGTATCTATCGTTCCATTGAAAGTTTCGTATTTGATCTCTTTGGCTTCCACTGGAAATTCTAAATCCCGGTCAATTTGAGTTTCGTAATAACCATCCTCATTTGTTTCGAGAAATGCAAGTTCCTCACCATTTTCATCCATGATCCTAACTGTTGCAGAACTTATTGGATTTCCATTTATAGCATCAGATACTGTTCCTGCAACCACTAAAGGATTCATCTTGTTAAAAACGAAAATATTATCATTATCTCCTTCCCGGTTACTTGAAATATAACCTTCTTTAGAATCTTCCACCTGGAAATAAGCGAAGTCATCAAGACTACTATTAATGGTCTCTCCTAAATTCTCTACAGTATCACTATCTTCTTCTAATCTGAAGATATCGAACAAACCTAAGCCGGCATGTCCATTAGAAGAGAAATAAAGAGTACCATCGGTATCCATAAACGGGAAGGTCTCATCAAATTCTGTATTTACCGGAGCTCCAAGGTTTTCTGCAGGCCCATATGTGTTATCTTCATTGATCGCTACTTTATAGATATCTGTTCCGCCATTGCCATTAGGCATATCTGAAGTAAAATATAGTGTTTTGCCGTCTCGAGATAGTGAAGGGTGACCAATGGAATATTCATTGCTGTTGAAAGGTAATTCCTTTACATCTATCCATGAACCATTGGATAAAGTAGCCGAATATAATTTTAAGTGATTGGTTTTATCCTTATCTCTTTTTCCTTCCTTATTACCGAGATAATTATTTCTGGTAAAATATATAGTACTGCCATCTGGAGAAACTGCTGCCGGGCCATCATGTAGTTTGGTATTGATATCCCCTGGTATAGGTTTTATGTTTCCGGTTTCTGAATCCATTACATAAATGTCCAAAAATGGTTCACCGTTCCAGCTATACGTTTTCTCTTTTACATCTACATCCTGAGCTCTGGCGGAAACAAAATAGATCGTACCATCCCTCTCGAATACTCCAAAATCACTGACTTCAGAATTAAAATCTGCTTGCTGAAGTTTGTAGGTTGCCATACTCTTATATTCATCCTTATTCAGCATGGTTTGTATTCCATCAGAATTTCTTCCTGTTTCGAGGTAACGTTTTAAGAAAGTTCTGGACTCATCGTATCGCTTCACTCCGCGAAGAGCCTGTGCATATTTGTAGTAATATTCTGGAAAGATGGTAGTGTCTTCAATAACGTCTCCATAATAAAAAACGGCATTTTCCGGACTACGTAGCATCATATAGGCATCACCCAAGCGAGTAGAGTTATAAGTAACATTGTAGTCATCTTCTATAAGTTCTTTATAAACTTCAGTAGCTTCAAGATAAGCGAAGTCTTTGTATAGCCTGTCTGCTTTTTTTTGTTTCCCACTTTGAGCCTGAATCCCAAGGGAACAGATAAAGATAGAAAGGAAAAATATGTAGTAGTTTTTCATAATCTATAGACTTTGGTTAGAAGAAACGTGGAGATTTGTATCTGGTATTTTTAAATCTGAATTCGTAAATAAGAATGAATTCATGAGAGCCTGAAGTATATGGCTGAATATCAGACACAGAGTATTCATAGGCATAACCCGCTCTGAAGCCTGGAAACAACTGTACATCCAGAAAAGCTCCAATGGCATCATCTATTCTATAATTTGCTCCCAGATAAAACTTTTCATCAAAAATTGCCGTAGCAGTCAAATCTACTGAAAGCGGTGCTCCCTGAGTGGCCTTTACCAGGGTAGAAGGACGTAGTTTCAGGTTGTCACTAAGATCAAACACATATCCGGCAGTTAGGTAATAGTGTACCTGCTCCAATGCTCTAAACTCTTCCAGCTCATTATTGTCTTTATTGATCAATTTAGGTGCAGACAATCCAACATACCAGTTCTGAGCTGATAGATATGCTCCAGCGCCGAAGTTTGGTGTCCACCTGTTAAAATCATCCGCAAAGAATGGATCTGTTCCAATCGTTGGATCATCAAGTCCATAGTAATAAGCACCAGCTTTAAGGCCCAGTCGAAGAGAAACATCTGCACTAAGATCTACTCTATAGGAAAAGTCACCATACACAAAGGTTGTGTTTTCGTCCCCAATCTTATCATTGATGACTGAAAGCCCTAAACCGATCTTATCATTTCGCAATGGAGAATTGATGGACAAGGTCTGGGTTACCGGTGCTCCATCTACGCCAACCCATTGATTACGGTTAAGGGCAGTAATGGAGAATCCGTCTCTGCTACCAGCATATGCCGGGTTGATGGAAACCGTGTTATACATGTATTGAGTAAACTGAGGGAGCTGCTGCGAAAATCCTGGGGCCGCAACAAATAGCATTAATATAATTAGATAAACTTTTTTCATGGTTTCCCTTTTTTATTTAGTTCCTAAGTAAATATAACCTTGAATTGGTTCGAAGTTACCTTCTCTTATTTCCAGAACATAAAAGTATGTTCCTGATGGCAATTGATTTGAGCTTGTAAATGAAGAGTCGGAGTATCCATCCCAGTTATTCTGGTAGTTTTTAGCATCGAAAACCTTGGCACCCCATCTATTAAATATCTTAAGATCGTATGTGAATCCACATGCAATATCCGTGTCGATAGTAAAGAAATCGTTGATGTTATCACCATTCGGAGTTACTGCTTTAGAGATGCTATCTCTTACATCTTGAACACTACAGTCCAAAACAACACAGTCATCGTTGATCATTACGGTTACGAATGTACTTTGAGGACAGTTCCCCTCGATTTGTAATTCGAAAGTATAGGTTCCAAGTTCTAGAGATCCCGGAGTAATAAATCCGTTATCCAGCGCACCTGTGTTATCGGTATCAATCCAGGTTCCAACATCTTCATTATCTGCAATTAGATCAAAAAGATTGAAAGCTGAATCATCGATACATAGATCAACCACTCCATTGTCGATTAGCACGATATCTTCTGCAACTGGTTCAGTTAAAACGATGGTAGTAAGATCAGATAACTGACCAAACTCATCCTGAGCAACAACATCATAAGTTCCCGGACTCAAGTTTGTAAATATCCCGTTCGCCTGGTAGGTTTCACCATCTATACTATAAGTTAATCCATTTTGCACGTCTACCGTGATAGTTCCTGTTGGTTCTGAACAGTTTGGTTGAACTACGTCTACTTCAGGAGCAGCCGGTGGAGCAGGAGCAGGCTCTTCTTCAACGGTCACTGTAAAGCTACATTCTGAAGTATTTCCAGCAGCATCAGTTGCTTCAAAAGTGATCGTGGTCACACCTAGAGGAAACTCTTCACCTGAAGCAATTCCACTAGTCATAGTGATGGTCTCTCCAGAACAGTTATCGGTCGTTTGAGCCATATTGTACTCTACAATGCTGCTTTCTATTCCGAAGCCAACTGTCACTGTGATATTCTCAGGACACTCAACAACAGGAGCTTGATTATCTATCACCATTACAGTGAAAGTAGAAGTGGCAGTATTTCCGTTATTATCGGTCGCGGTGTAAGTCACAGTTGTAGTTCCTACCGGAAACTCACTTCCGGATTCCATACCTTCAGTCAAAGTAATTTCGGCTAATTCGCAATTATCTGTAGCAGTAGGAGCTTCATAGGTTACAACAGCGCCACATATTCCGGTATCATTGTTTACAGTGATATTCTCTAAGGCTTCAAGTTCCGGTGCCTGATCATCAGTAACAGTAATATCGAATGAACATTCAGAAGTATTTCCTGCAGCATCGGTAACAGTAAATGTCACAGTTGTTGTTCCTACAGGGAAGGTTTCTCCTGAAGCCAGGCCAGCAGTTTGAGATACCGTAAATTCTCCAGAATTATCAGATCCCTGAGGTGTGTTAAATTCAACGACAGCACCACAAATATCCTCATCATTGCTTATTTCGATATCATCCTGGCAAACGATCGTTGGATCTTCGTTGTCTTCCACTGTTACAGTAAAGCTACACTCTGAAGTATTTCCAGCAGCATCGGTAGCAGTAAAGGTTACCGTGGTAGTTCCAATTTCGAATTGAGATCCGGAAGCCGGTCCGCCAGTTTGTTCTACAGTTACCTCGCAATTATCGGTTGCAGTAGCATCTGTAAAGTTTACGATCGCAAAGGACTCTCCAGTTGCTGTTCCAATAGTCATTTTTTCAGGACAGCTGATTGCCGGAGCTTCATTATCTACTACAGTTACTGTAAAGCTTTCCGTAGTCGTATTGCCTGAAGCATCGGTTACTGTATAAGTCACAGTTGTAGTTCCAACCGGGAACTCAGATTCTGAAGTTAGACCTTCGGTCACTTCCACAGATTCCAGTTTACAATTATCGGTTGCTCCAATCATTCCGAAATTAACAACAGCACCACATATTCCAGCGTCATTATTTACGGTAATATCATTCATTTCTTCCACTACAGGAGCTTCAGAATCTGTTACGATCACATCGAAGCTACAGAAGCTGGTATTTCCAGCAGCATCAGTTGCTGTAAAGCTTACGGTGGTAGTTCCAAATGGGAATACTTCTCCGGAAGCAGGACCAGCAGTTTGCTCGATCGTTGCATTTCCTGAATTATCAACTATTTCAGGTAAGCTGAATTCTACAACGGCTCCACAAATTCCAGGATCATTCTCCTGGTTAAGAGTATCCGGACAGGCGATCTCAGGTCCTTCAGTATCATTTACGAAAACGATTACCGTAGCCGTATCTGTTCCACCATTATTGTCTGATATAGTATATGTGAAGGTATCTTCACCTGTAAAGCTCTCATTTGGAGAATAAGTTACCGTTCCATCCTGATTGATTACTACTGAACCGTTCTCCGGATTTGTAGTATTAATCACGGTCAGTTCGTCACCATCTATATCGGTGTCATTATCTAAAACTGTAATTGTTACCGGAACTTCCTGATCTGTAGTGGCAGTATCATTATTCGCAACAGGATCATCATTAACCGGTGTAACTGTAATAACAACAGTAGCAGTATCTGTTCCACCGTTACCATCAGAAATGGTATAAGTAAACGTATCTGTACCGTTGAAGTTCTCGTTTGGAGAATAAGTTACCGTTCCATCCTGATTGATTACTACTGAACCGTTTCCAGGCTGAGTTACTTCAATAACGGTTAGTTCATCTCCATCAGGATCAGAATCGTTGTTTAGCACTTCGATTTGTACAGGAGTATCTTCAGAAGTAGTAGCCGAATCGTCCACGGCAACTGGCGCATCATTTTCAGCACCAATAGTTACGGTTACAGTAGCAGTATCTGTTCCGCCGTTACCATCAGAAATGGTATAAGTAAACGTATCTGTACCGTTGAAGTTTTCATTCGGAGTATAAGTTACTGTTCCGTCAGTATTGATTACTGCTGAACCATTTCCTGGTTGAGTTACTTCAGTAACGGTTAGTTCATCTCCATCAGGATCAGAATCGTTGTTTAGCACTTCGATTTG
>NZ_CAJWRQ010000072.1 GCF_913046405.1 uncultured Christiangramia sp. | reverse complement strand
TGATTCTTTTCTACAGTATCTGCCTTGCTTACGCTAACAGATTTCACCACGCCATCTCTGGGTGCCGTTAGAGTATTTTCCATCTTCATGGCCTCAAGAACCAGCAGGTAGTCACCTTCTTTGACCTCATCGCCTTCTTTTACATTTACTTCCAGAATAAGTCCCGGCATAGGTGCCTTGATATCGTTTACTTGCTGAGAGCTACCTAATGAAAGTCCCATCTCCTCTATCAACTGGTCCAGATCGTTATTGATCCTTACCGAATAGATATTTGAGTTGATTTTGATGTCATATTTTCTGTGAAGAAAATCTGGTTTAAAGACTTCTGCGGAAAAGGAACGATTATCTTTTAAGATATGATAATGTGCTTCTGAAGTTTTCTGGGTATCTAGTGCAGCGATCTCTTCCTGGCTGAACTCGAACTCAAAATCTTCATTTACTTTAACCTTGTATTTTTTATCCATAAATACGTTTATGTATTGATTTTAACCGTAGGAGCGTAAATATAGAAAAATTACAAAGCAATTTCTATTGCTGAAATATCAAAAAAAGCCCAAATTTCTTAAACTTTTATCTAAAGGCTTCTCGATTTGAAGCCGAACATTAAAAATTTCACAGCTTTACATAAAAAAAGCCCGGGAATTTCCCAGGCTCTAATTTTGAATTTAGTTGCTATTATTTAAATTCTTTGATGTCGTCACTAAGGTCATACACCCGGGTGGCTTCAAAGATATTTTCAAGAATACTGCTACCTGCAGCAGATCTGTAACCTCCGGCACAATGAACCACTACCGGTTTGTGTGAAGGAATCTCGATATGTTCCTCTCTAAGTTCATTTAAAGGAACAGCGATCGCATCTTCGAAAAACTTACCTTCATTCACTTCGCTGGTATTTCTAATATCCACGATCGTGTAGTTGTTCTGGTTGTTTTTGAAATCTTCGAGGTCAAATTCCCTGCTTTCCACTGGAAGATTTTCTCCAAGCGTATAAACTCCTTTGATCTGTTTTTCATAACCAATCTTCGCAGCTCTTTCGAGTATCTCTTCAAGTTGGTCTACAGATTCTATAACCAGGTAAAAAGCTTCTTCCGGTTTTACGATTGCACCTAACCAGGTTTCGAACTTATCCTTTTCTGAACGGCACATGATATTAATACTATTAGAAAGATGACCGTTTTTAAAAGTTTCTTCATCCCTGGTATCTACTACCAGCATATCTTCATCTTCTTTCTCAGTAACATAAAGACGTACTTCATTAGCCCATTTGGTACGCTGTACATTCTCTGGCCCGGTTTTGTTCACATCTACATCAAAACCAAAATAGCTAGGAATGAATGGCTGATCCTTCAGTATTTCCTCAATAAACTCTTCTTCTGTTTGTTCTTTAAATGCCCAGTTGCCCTGTCTTTCATTTCCAAGTGTACTGGAAGAATCATCGCTCATGTTCTTTCCGCAGAGAGAACCTGCACCGTGAGCAGGATACACCAACGCATCATCTGGAAGATCTGTGAATTTATTCTTGATCGTGTGATACATATCACTCGCCAGTTCCTTACGCTTGGCGGTCATATTCCCGGCCTTTTCGCGAAGATCTGGTCTTCCCACGTTTCCAATGAACAAAGTGTCACCGGTAAAAAGTGCAGTGTCTTTGTCCTCTTTCGCAACTATCGTAATACTATCTGGTGAGTGCCCTGGAGTATTGATCGCACTAAAGGTGATCTTTCCCATTTCAAAACTGTCACCATCATCAAATCCCTGGTGAGGATAATCTGCTCCCACCATCTCACTGGTATAAATAGTCGCTCCCGTTTCCTGGTGAATTTGCATATGTCCGCTAATAAAATCGGCATGTGGGTGTGTTTCAAAAATAGCCACGATCTTGGCATTCTTGGATTCAGCATAAGAATAATACTGCATCGGGTTTCTGGATGGATCTACCAGCGCCATTTTACCTTCACTCACAATAGCATAAGAATAATGTGCCAGTGGTTCGTCTTTAAATTGCTTTATATCCATAATATGATCTTTATTTATTGTTCTTAAATTTTATTTTCTTCTGAAAGGATACAGGGTCTGACTTTTAAAAGTCTCCGGAAAATTTTCATCTCCATGAAATCCTAATTCTATTTGTTTTCCATTCTTCGGAATATAGGCGGTACCAAAGAGATAATCCCAGATACTAAGACTTAACCCGAAGTTCATTCCGAAGGGTCTGTCCTTTGGCAATTCTTTACTGTGATGCCAGATATGCATTTTTGGATTATTAAAAATGTATCCCAGCGGTCCGTAGCCCCAACCTAAATTCGCATGATTTAAATGACCTACCAATACTGCAAACATATGTACCACGAAAAACTCCTGTATCCCAAAGCCAATCATAGCCAGCGGAATATATTGTACAGTTTTATAGATAATGGTTTCCATAAAATGAAACCGGAACTGTGCCGCAAAACCCATTTGCTTTACACTATGATGTACCTTATGAAACTCCCATAACCATGTCCTGCGATGCAACTGCCTGTGCACGTTCCACTGAATAAAGTCGGCGATCACGAACATGATAAGTAATTGCGTCCAGGCTGGTAGCTGATCTATTTGAAAAGCAACAATATTATTGATCCCGAAAAGTCCCAGAAAATCATTGAATATCTCGACGGCGACATTACTCAGCGCATTATACCCAATAAGCGAAAACAGGAAAAAATTGAATACTATATAAAAAGAGTCGAGCCAGAATCCCTTACGTATTGGTTTTTGCTCTTTTCTCCAGGGGATCAATACCTCTAACGTCCAAACCAAAAGGGACAAACCTATAAGCCAGTAAAAATAACTGGTCCAGGTAGGACTGGTAATCTCGTTCCAGAGGTAATTTGCATACCCTGAAAAAGAACTCTGGATGATCTCTAGATATTTCTCCACATTCATTGCTTTACAAAAATAGAAATATCTTGTGGGATAGGAAGTAACATTGGTTACAGTTGTTTTTTGAGAAACTGAACGTACGAAAACCTTGTATGTTAGAGTGCGTTAAACACCCCTTTAAGGCTATAGGTTTTCCCTAATTTTATACTGCTAAAAAAATGAATTATGAGTAGAGAAGTTTTAAAACAAAAGTTCGGACTAGGTGGTGTAGCCATTGGAAACGGTTTCAAAGTACTTAGCGATAAAGAAGCAGAAAAAACCCTTGAAGGAGCATGGAATGCAGGTGTACGTTATTATGATACCTCTCCATGGTATGGATTGGGATTAAGTGAACGAAGATTTGGACATTTTCTGCATAACAAAAAACGTGAAGATTATATCCTTACGACCAAAGCAGGTAGACTATTAAAGGCTAATGGAAATAAGCCGGAAACAATGTGGAATGAACCTGCTCCTTTCGATTATGAATATGATTATTCTGCAGAAGCTGTAAGAAGATCTGTTGAAGACAGTTTACAAAGATTGGGAGTTGAAAGCATAGACTATGTATTTATTCATGATCTTTCACCAGATCATAACGATGAATATAAAGATGGTACAACCTGGCTGGATCATTTTGAAGTAGCAAGAACTGGTGCGATGCCAGAACTTACTAAAATGCGTGAAGAAGGAATTATTAAAGGCTGGGGTCTTGGAGTTAATACCATAGAACCTATTGTAAAAACCCTGGAAGAGACAGATGCAGATCCTGATCTGTTCCTTTCTGCTATTCAGTACTCTATGATCGATCATAAAAAATCGCTGGATGAATTATTTCCCGTGATCGATAAACACGATGTGGGACTTATTGCTGCAGCACCATTTAGCGCCGGACTTTTATCTGGTCAAAAGCGCTATAATTATGGTGGGGAAATGCCCGATGATAAAGTAAAGCAGTTAAACGGAATGAAAGAAGTAGCAGAGAAGTATGACGTGGATCTAAGTAAGGCTTCCATTCAATTCTCTTATGCTCCTAAAGTTGTAAATACGGTGCTGGCAGGTGCCAGTAAGCCAGAGCAGGTAGAAGAGAACATGAAAGCTTTTGAGACGAAGATTCCATCAGGTTTCTGGCAGGAGCTTAAAGAGAGGAACCTCATCGATAGCAGATGTGAAACTCCAGAATAATCCTCAAACCCCGGCATCTACCGGGGTTTTCTATTTTAGTTGCAGTCTTAAGTAATAGTTTCTTCCAAAGCTTAGAAAGAATATCAAATAGCCAAGTAATACCATTAAGATCACCCCAAGAACGAGGCTGTTATAATCATATTTTAAATACAGAAAGAAATATAGCAAAGCGATAAGGATCGCAGAGGGCATAAAATACTTTGACATCACAAATCCTGAAACCTGGATATGTATGCTTTCATCTTTACTAAGTGTAAAAGCAAGTGGCCGACTACCACACCAGTCTATCTTAGCTTCCAGACTGTAAATACCTGGCGGGACCGAATACATAATTGTTTCATGATCGCCGATATCACCAATCTTTTTTCCATTAAGATATAGCTCAAAATTTCTCATTTTATTTGCCCATTCTGAATCACGCTGTATGTATATAACTGGCATTTAATTGATTAGTTTAGGTTTTGTAACAAATGTTACATTCGGTACTTGAGATTTCTTCTACATTGCAAGCGGTTAGATTTTACAGGTTTTTAAAATTGAACGTCGTATCACCCTACAGATACGGCGTTTTTTCATTCGTAAAACTCCGTGATCTGTGATTGCGTTTTTCGCTCAATATCCGGTACCAAGGCGTTTTTCGAAGCATAACCTACCGGCAATAATAAATAAGGTCTTTCATTCTTTGACCGTTTGAGAATGTTTGAAAGAAAGTTCATAGGGCTGGGTGTATGCGTCAAAGTGACAAGTCCGGCATTATGAATAGCAGAAATTAGCATTCCGCAGGCGATCCCAACCGACTCATTTACATAGTAATTCGTAAGTTTTTCATCTTTAGATCCGATTTCGTAGGCTTCCTTAAAAACCACAATGATCCAGGGGGCGATCTCTAAAAACTCCTTATTGGTATCGGTTCCCAAAGGCGCCAGATCTTTCAGCCATTGTTCGCTCATCCTGCTACTATAATTAGTCTGTTCTTCCTCTTCTGCAGCGATTCTTATATCTCTTTTAATTTCTTCAGAAGAGATCGCGCAAAATTTCCAGGGCTGTTTATGTGCTCCTGAAGGCGCCGTTCCAGCAGAAAGAATCAATTGCTCAATAATTTCTTTCGCTACCGGTCGAGCTGAAAAATGTCTAACCGATCTTCGAGCAGAAAGTGCTGAATAGAACTTTCTGGCTCTTACCAGCATTTCGGCCTCTGTAAACTCTTCAGAATAAAAGGGAATGTGCGGGAATCCGTTTACCTCAACTATTTTCTGTTTTAAATCTCCTTCCATAAAATCTCTAAACTTTGCTAATATCTCCCATTACGCCAATTAGTTTCTTTTTAATGTCGGTATAAGGTGGATGCAGAATATCTGTTGCCGCGAATTTCTTCTGTTGCATGACTGCCCGCTTTTTCGAGAAGGTTTTAAAACCGTCAAAACCGTGATAGTGCCCCATTCCGCTTGCTCCCACTCCACCAAAAGGCAACCTGTGTTGCGCCAGATGGTAAATAGTATCATTAATGGTCACTCCACCTGAAAGCGTGAATTTTAAAAGATGATCTATACGATCTTGGTTATCATCAAAATAGTAAAGTGCAAGAGGTTTCGCATTCGCGTTTACATATTCGATTCCCTGCTCCACGGATTCACGGTTTAATACGGGCAAAAGCGGACCAAAGATCTCTTCCTGCATAATCGCCATCTCATCGTTAACGCCCAGGACCAATTTTGGAGTCATCATTCCTTCTGGTAACTCATTGGTTTTGCACAATTCGATAATTTTGGCACCTTTTTGTTTAGCTTCTTCGAGTAAAGATGTTAAACGTTTAAAATGTTTATCGCTAATGATATAGGAATACTGTTTGTTGTTCGCAATATCCGGATAGAACTTTTCTACTACCTGTTTGCTGTATTCTATAAACTTATCATTTAAATCTGCAGGCATAACCAGGTAATCTGGTGCGACACAGGTTTGCCCGGCATTAAAAAGTTTACCAGCCATGATCCTCTTTGCAGCTAGTTCCAGATCGTAGGATTCATGAATGATCGCCGGGGATTTTCCACCAAGTTCCAGAGTGACCGGTGTAAGGTTTGGTGCCGCTGCTTCCATGATCAATTTTCCCACCCGGGTGGAACCGGTAAAGAATAGATGATCAAATGGTAGCGAAGAAAAATCTTTGGCAAGCTCTGCATCACCAGTGACACAGTGGATATAAGAAGAGTCAAATGTCTTATTGATCAAATCTTTGATCACTTCTGCCGATGCCGGAGCAATTTCCGAAGGTTTGATGATCGCATGATTTCCCGCGGCTATTGCGTCTACCAATGGACTAAGAGTTAACAGAACCTGGTAATTCCAGGCGCCCATAATACCTACAGATCCCAACGGCTGAAATTGATAGTATGCAGTAGAAGGCAACAAAAACCATGAACTGCGAACCGATTTTCTTTTCATCCAGCTTTTAAGATGTCGCCGGGCATGTTTGATCTCATCATGTAAAGGAAAAAGTTCAAGAATGCTTGTTTCTTCAGAGCTACGATGACCAAAATCCTGAGAAACGGCTTCTATCAATCGTTCCTGGTTTTTTTCTACCATTTCTGAAAGACTAGCCAAGGCCTCCATTCTCTGTTCGTATCCTGGAGGGGACTTTGTAAATGCCTTTTGCTGAATTTTTAGTAGATCTGATAGTTCTTGTGCAGTCATAGAGTAGCCTTTAAAATTGAAGAAACATTCTAAATTTAAAGTTTTCTATGAAAATGCGACTGAGTTCGCTCTTTATTTTCTTCTGAAAAGCCCAGTCGAAAAATTCTGTTTTGCTCCCCACGGAGTTGTATGATCCCGATTCTCGAGCCTTACCGTATCAAAATCTGATTCTAAAAGCTGCTCGAGATCTGAAGTTGCATATTTCCTGATCGTGATTACACTACATTTATCGGGTCCGTTTTCAGAAAAAACTGATAGAAGACAATAAGCGCCAATTTTTAAAGAATTCTTCAAAACTGAAACGTAATCCTCTACCTGCTTATCTTCGGTAAGAAAATGCAGGGCCGCACGATCATGCCACAGGTCAAATGATGTTTCTGGTTTAATGCTAGTTACATCAGACTCTATCCAGTTAATTTTTTCAGCTTTAGCCCCTAATCTGTTCTGCGAATCCTGCAATGCTTTTGCTGAAATATCCAACACATGAATGTTCGCATATCCCAATTCCGATAAATGATCTACCAGAAAACTATTTCCTCCTCCAATGTCAATGATATTCGCTTCAGGTGAAAGACCCAGAGAACGGATGATCTCAAGGCTATATTCCGGATTTGGCTGGTACCAACTGGTTTCTTCAAACTGTTTGGTATTATAAATCTTTTCCCAGTGTTCTTTTAAATCCATTTTCAATTAAATTCTGCACAATTTTCAGAAGGAATATTCACACCTGCGGCTTGCTGGTAGACAAGGCTTGCACCAAGATGACCTACATAGGCCAGGCAAGCAGAACCCGCCACTAAAAGCAGGACAACCACAAAATTAGTCAGTTTATTCCTGAAGCTTTTGAAGTAATGCAATACTATCTCCAGTATAAACCCAATACTAAACAGCCATGCGGTGGTATAGGCAAAGTTCTCGTGATCTTTTAAAATAGTTGGATCACACAATTTACGGGAAACGATCCCATCTGCCAGATCACCGGTATAAATAGAAATCCAGATACCTATAACCCCCAGGATGAGTAAAAGTCGGCCACCAAAATGCCAGGTTTCTCTTCCAGACCATAAACTCATGATCTTAAAAAGTGTTGCCAGTAATAGTAAAACAATTGGAAAATGAACGGACAGAGGATGAAAAACCTCTGTCCGCCAAAATTCTGGAATTTGAGTTTCCATTATTCCATGATTTTTACTGAAATAGGATCCAGTCTTTTTCCGTTCTTTTCTACTTCCACTTCTACTTTCTGTCCTTCTTCAAGTTCAGAAAACTCTACTTCGCTTCCATTTCTGGTAAGGCTGGTAGTTTCAGTAAAATATAGCTCCAAAGTCTTGTCATCATCTGTAGTAACGTAGATCTCTGTCTTATCTGCTTCTACTTCCTTTACTGTTCCCTGGTAAGTTCCAGATTCCACAGCATCTGTACTTTCACCACAAGCGACGAACAAAAGGATCGCACTCATAAACATACCTTTTAAAATTGTTGATTTCATAGTCTTAAATTTAAATTAGATTGTAAAGGATGAAATTAATGAAAATCTATTAGCTCATAAATAGAGTTCCGTATTATTTAGTCTTCAGCTGTATGTTTTCCTGATCTGGACGGAATCCTGATCATATTAAACGATTTCATCAAATGAAATAATCCCGGCAATATGATCCCGCCTCCAATGATCAAAGAAATACCCAGAACATACATTACAGATTCCGGAGCAGTGTTTTCGAGCATATTTACTTCCGAAGTACTGGTAATGATAAGGCGAGGAAAATGAGTGTGTACTGCAGCAAAAATGACTAATAGAATCTGTAAGCCTGCATAGATCCTGGTCTGTACACGTTTCTGTTTAGTAATTGCAAACCATAGAGGAATAAGTAATAATGCTGATAATGCGATCGCTATAAGAGATATTTTATTCTGAAGAAATTCTTTTATAAAAACCAAATCATACCAGTACCCATAGAACAGCACTGCACCACCCACCAATACCAGCACTACTGTAAAGATTGCCGATTTTTGACTGTACATTTTCCTGATATCACCTTCAGTTTCTCCAATTAATAAAGTTGAAGCCAGGAAAGTACAAAGTGCAGCATAGAATAATCCTGTGAGAACCGTAAAGGTATTCAGCCAAGGATACATAAAAATTTCAGCGAACGTAGTATTAGAGTAATCATCTGTAACTACAATCTTACCGCTTACCAATGCTCCAAAAGACATTCCGAGGAAAATTGGTGTAATAAGACTGGAAATCCTGAACATACGATTATACCATACCTGTGTCCCATCGATTACCGCATCATAATGCCTGAAGATAAAAGCTACACCACGCATGGTAATTCCCAGTAACACCAGCGTAAGCGGAATATGAAGATAAATGATGATAATATTAAAGTATACAGGGAAAGCGATCCAGAGAATCACGATCAAAATGATCAACCAGATATGATTTGCTTCCCATACCGGTCCCATGACCTTATAGACCGTTAGTTTATTCAATTCCTTGTTCTCGCGAGATGAAAAAAGCTCCACGATGCCAGCTCCAAAGTCGGCACCACCCAAGAGAACATATAGAAATAGAGAGAAAAACGTAAAAAAAAGTACCACGTATAACATACCTACCCGATTGAGTTATTAAGAACCTTGATCTGCCTGTGCATTAGCCAGGTTACCATCGCCGCAAGGATGGCGTAAACTGTTACGTAGAGGTAAAAGCTGAATTTTAATCCAGGCATTGGCGTTACAGCTTCAGAAGTACGCATGATATTGTACACAATCCAGGGTTGTCTTCCTACTTCGGTAACTACCCAACCTGCTTCCACGGCCACAAATCCTAAAGGTGTTAGTATCGCGAACAGCCACCAGTACTTTTTGTTATTGAGCCAGCTTTTCTTCTTTAAACTGATAAAATAGATCAAAGCCGCCAGCATTAGTAAACTACCAATTCCCACCATGGCCTGGAAAGCGTAGTGTACAACAGGAACCGGTGGAAGATCTTCTTCAGGAAAATCATTCAGTCCTTTTACCTCAGCATCAAAATCTCCAAAGGCCAGGAAGGATAATGCTTTTGGTATTTCTAGCTTATTGCTCACAGTTTTATTTTCCGCATCCACGATCCCACCGATGTAAAGCGGAGCTCCTTTCTGGGTTTCATAGTGTGCTTCCATTGCCGCCAGTTTTACCGGCTGTCTTTGTGCTACATCCTTGGCAGACAGATCACCACTAATTGGTTGTAAAAGCGCTGCGACCGCTCCAAAAACTATGGCGATCTTAAAAGCAGCCTTGTGCAGATCTGGGCGTTTGTTACGTAATATTTGTATGGCATGCAGACCGGCAACAGCAAAGCCAGTAGCGGCGAAAGCGGCCAGGGTCATATGCAGAGCCTGGGTAAACCATGCGTCGTTAAGAAAAGCCTTTACCGGATCTATATTCACATATGCGCCATTAACCACATCAAATCCTGTTGGGGAATTCATCCAGGCATTAGCAGATACTACGAGAATCCCTGAGATCACTCCCGAAATTCCTACGATAATACCAGTGATCCAGTGAAAAGTTTCGGGAAGTTTTTTCCATCCATAAAGGTAGAATCCAAGCGCGATCGCTTCCACAAAGAAGGCTGCACCTTCCAGCGAAAATGGCATTCCTATTACAGGACCGGCATGTTTCATAAATTCAGGCCAGAGCATTCCCAGCTCAAAGGACAGCGCGGTTCCCGATACTGCACCGGTGACAAAAAAAATGGCAACTCCGCGTTGCCAGGCTTTAGTAAGTTTTAGATAAATAGGTTTGCGGGTATTCAGCCACTTTTTATGGGAAACGACCATGAAAAAGGGCATTACCATACCAATACATGCAAAAATAATATGAAATCCGAGGGTAAAAGCCATTTGGAGTCTGGCGTAATCGAGGTTTTCCATAACGGAATGATTTGGATGATATTCCGACCTCAAAAAGAAGGTTGGAACACCTGTTCTTTCGGCTTGTAAATTTACTGAATTTTAAAGGCTTCATCCCTTCAGAAACACTTTAATTTCTGAATTTAACGCATGTTCCATGAAGACTTCAGAAGAATCAAAAACTTTAGAATTTTCCGAAGTAAAACTTCAAAAGAGATTATAGCAGTTCGCTTAGAATAATATAGATACCCATCACCAGAACGAACCAACCGAAGCCTTTTTTCAACTTCTTCCCATCTATGAATTTATTCAGATAAACTCCCAGCCAGATTCCTGCAATGGAGAGCCCGGTAAATATGAGTAGAAACGGCCAGTCGATCTCAAGGTTTTGAACATCCCCTATAAAACCGATCAAGCTTTTAAATGCAATAATGAGTAAGGAACTAGCCACCGCTTTTTTCATGGGAAGCTTGGCGAGTAAGACCAATGCCGGGATGATAAGGAAACCACCACCAGCTCCAACGATCCCCGTTAACAGTCCAACTACGATCCCTTCTAAAATGATCAAAGGATAGTTATACTGCACTGCTTGTTCTTCACCAGTATCCTCAGTACATTTTTGAGTGATCATCGAAATTGAGGCGACCACCATGATAATCGCGAAAAATAGCATGATCCCGATATTCTTGGTAATCATGAGTCCGCCAATACTAAAGATCTCTTCTGGAATTGCTGGAACGAGGTACATCCTGGTAAGGTATACAGCGATAAATGCGGGAATTGCGAAAACAATCGCGGTCCTGAAATCTATTAATTTCTTCGGAAGATTTCTAAGCGCTCCCACCAAAGCTGAAGTTCCCACCACAAAAAGAGAATAAGCCGTCGCGGTCACAGGATTGATTGCCATAAGGTACACCAGCACCGGCACCGTAAGTATGGAACCTCCACCACCTATGAGTCCAAGCACCACTCCTATAAGTAAAGCTCCAAAATAACCGAGAATTTCAAGAATATCCATAGTAATTTAATTTCGGAACAAATGTATTGGGTTCATAGAGCACGTGCAGTAACAAGTGTTACAGAAGCATTACAGATCGATGACCTTGATCTGGTTTCTTTGTAGTTTGATCTTTCCATCCAGTTCGAGTTTCTTTAATAACCTGGAAACTACCACCCTGGACGTATGAAGATCGTATGCGATTTGCTGATGGGTACTTTGAACATTCTCATCACCATTGATCTTAGCCTTGTCCCGCAGGTATTTCATAATACGCTGATCCATATTAAGAAATGCGATCGTGTCTATAGTATCCAGCATTTCAGAAAGACGGGAGTGATAGCTTTCAAAAACAAAATTTCTCCAGCTTTTAAATCTCGCGGTCCATTCTTCCATTTTGGCAATAGGCACCATAATCATGGTAGTATCGGTTTCGGCTACCGCACGAATCTCAGATTTGGTCTGGCCCATGCAGCAATTAAGGGTCATGGCACAGGTATCTCCTCTTTCTATAAAGTAAAGCAGCAATTCATCACCATCACCGTCTTCGCGTAAAATTTTGATAGCACCATTGAGCAGCAAGGGCATCCCGGTAACATAATCGCCAAACTCAATAATGCGCTCCCCTGCATTGATCTTACGAATAGATCCACATTCGGCGATCTCTTCGAGCAATTCTCTTTCAAATAGGAAACCATAGGCCTCCTGCAATTCGGTCATCATAAGTTAGGATTTTTACCCTTTAAAATTAGCAAGATTATCGAGAACAATTCCCAGCGATTTGGTAGGATACTTCGGAAGCTTCGCTGAATTCGGGAAATATTGATACTTCAGAAGAAAGTTTTATAAAAATTTTAAAGTTAAGGGGCCTTCCGAAGAATTCATTTAACGAAGTCTTATTAAGCTTCGGCTCTCTTAAGGCGTAACTTAGCTTTCAAGAAAAATTGCTAAACAAAAAGAAAGAAAATTATGTCTAAGGAATCAAAAATGACCACTATTAACCCAGCAACCGGGAAGGAAATTCAATCTTATGATACGATGACCAATGACGAAATGAACAAGGCGATCGAGTCCTGTCATGAAGCATTCCTGGAATGGAAAATGAAGCCTGCTGAAGAGCGCGCAAAAATTATTGTTAATATTGGAAAAGAGCTTGACAAGAATAAAGACAAACTTGCCAAATTAATGACAGAGGAAATGGGGAAACTGGAAAAGCAGGGACACCAGGAAATTGAACTCTGTTCAGCTATTTGTGATTATACTGCCGAAAACGGACCAAAGAGTCTGCAGGATGAGGAAAGAGAATTGCCAGAAGGTGGAAAAGGTTTTATTACCTACTCACCAATGGGCGTGATCTATGGAATACAACCATGGAATTTCCCAACTTACCAGGTAGTGCGTTATTCTATTGCCAACCTTATGGCTGGAAACGGAGTATTGCTGAAGCATGCTGAAAATGTAACCGGAACAGGAATCTTACTGGAGCAAATTTACAAGGACGCTGGTTTGCCAGAAAATTTATTTAAAACACTCGTGATCTCGCATGACCAGAGTGATGAGGTGATCGAAAACAAACGAGTACGCGGAGTCACCCTGACAGGTAGCCCAAGTGCCGGAAGAATTATTGGTGAAAAAGCAGGAAAAGCGCTGAAGAAAACAGTTTTGGAACTGGGAAGTAATGATGCTTATATTGTGCTTGATGATGCAGATCTTGAGCTGGCAGTTAAAACCTGCGTACAGGGACGTCTATATAATAATGGAGAAACCTGTGTTGCCGCGAAAAGATTTATCGTAGTAGATGCAGTTTACGACAAATTTAGAGATGCTTTTGTAGAGCAAATGAAAAACATTAAACTTGGAGATCCTACAAGTGAAGACAGCGATCTGGGACCAATGGCTAGAAAGGATCTACGGGAAGAGCTACATGAGCAGGTAGAAGAGAGCGTGAAAAAAGGAGCTAAAATTCTATGTGGAGGGAAACTTCCAGAAGGCGACGGATTCTATTATCCAGCGACTGTACTTGAAAATCTTGAGCCAGGACAACCGGCTTACGATGATGAGCTTTTTGGACCTGTTGCGTCGTTAATCAAAGCAAAAGATACTGATGATGCGATGAGAATTGCGAATGACAGTAGATTTGGTCTTGGTGGAGGAATCTTCTCTAAAGACGAAGCTAAGGCTAAGGAATTAGCACAGAAGCAATTTGATACCGGAATGGTATTTATCAATTCTTTTGGACTTGCCAAGCCTAATATGCCGTTTGGTGGTGTGAAAGATTCAGGTTATGGTAGAGAACATGGTGGATTTGGATTGCATGAATTCGTAAATGCGAAGTCTGTAATGATGGCATAAGACATTGTTCAATTTCACGAATTATTGAGGGAGCTTCGGCTCCCTTTTTTTGTACCCAATTGAAATATAAACCTCTTAACCAGCACTTTCTGTTTTTAAACGTTTTCATGACTAACAAGAGCTTACCAATCCTTTTTTAATTTATGTTTGAAGTTAATTAAATTTTATGGAGCAATTATATTTGTTTCTATTCAGACATAAAAGTGCTGAACAGATTGGTATAGACTTTAGGTTCGACATCGAACTAAAAGCACATTTAAAAATGCTGAAGGAAGTAAGATGGAGTCGAACCCATTCCTGTTTCTATATACCATCGGGCAGGCAATATCTGGAAAAACTGAGCTCTCACTTCAAAACTATTGAAGTAGAGATGAATACTGCTTTACTGGATTTCTCCAGGATCCCGGATATCGCCATGGTAGAAACTGTTGAAGTAAGACTGGCCATGCGAAAGTTCGTACAATACTTAAAAGGACTCAGACACAGCCCAAGTACGATCAAAACCTATTCTTCTTTTGTGCATTCATTTCTGAAATTTCATCATGAAAAAGAGAATTACACACATAGGGATGTCGCCAGGTTTATAGAATCTGAAGTTGCTTTGAAACGCTATTCTATAAGTACTCACAGACAATGTATTAGCGCATTGAAACATTATTTTGAATTTAATGAAAATGCTTTATTTGATCTGAACGCCTTGAAGCGTCCCAAGAAAAGCAGTTATTTACCTACGGTTCTAAGCAAGGAAGAGCTAATCGATCTATTGCGACTTACCCGAAATTTGAAACATCGTAGTATCCTGGCGCTTATATATTCTTCTGGCTTACGAATTGGTGAGCTGATCAATCTTGAGTTGCGGGATCTTGATATTGACAGAAGGCAGATTCTGGTTAGACAGGCAAAAGGTAGGAAAGACCGTTATGTGATGATGGCCGAAAGTTTTCTTCCGTTATTACTGAATTATTTACAAACTTATGAACCTAAGCGTTACTTCGCGGAAGGCAACGGCGGAAAATACTCCAGTTCCGCAATTCGCGGATTTCTGAAGGATAGCTGCGAAAGAGCGAAAATCAGGAAAAGGGTGACTCCGCATACGTTAAGACACAGTTTTGCCACCCATATGCTGGAAAACGGAACAGATCTAAGATATATCCAAGAGCTCCTTGGCCACGCCAAACCGGAAACTACGATGATCTATACGCATGTAACCAAAAAAGATTTACTTAAAATTGAGAGTCCGCTAGATTCCACCATCAAGAAATTACTGGAAAAGGGAGATAAAGAACAGTCGGATCTGCGTTTATCCCGAAACATACTCGGATAAATATGTATATTTGGGTGGATATAACGAGTTAGCTCTAATTATTATATAAAGATCCTAACTCTTCTTAATGAAATTACGCAATATAAATAATGAGGAAAAACTATAGAATTTTTAGAAATTAGAAACGATAAAGTATAAAGCTCCGATTAAATTTTTTTGATCATATGAATAAAAAAAAGGTTGATAACGTAATAAAGCTAAGTTGTAAAGATAGATATGGTTATCTAATAAGAAAGGTTGCCGATTTTGAAAAAATCTTCCTGATTTGTGATTCCTTTGGAGGTTTAGTTACTATCGGAGATAGTAATTTAAAATCTATTCCGGTTTGGCCTGAAAAAGAATTCGCTGAACTATTTCTAACCAATGATTGGAAAAATTATAAACAAGATTTAAAATCCGAAGTTGTTGAAAATAATTTTGAGCTAGACAAAGAGGCAAAAAAATATTTTTTCAATATCATTAAAGA
>NZ_CAJWRQ010000071.1 GCF_913046405.1 uncultured Christiangramia sp. | reverse complement strand
TTTTCCGGAGCGGTAAAGTAATACCTGTAATCAATGCGGCTACCGGTTTGAACCAGACCCGATTTCTCTATGGCAGAAAAGGGCACCAGTAGAGGAGGAGCTATAGAACTAAAAACGCTGGAACTTCCGGGAACATTGTTCAAGGCTCCGCCAATTTCCAAACTTGTATTCCCAATTTTTACAACATCGCCCACTTTAAGTCCCAACTGAAGCATGACCGTTGCATCTACCAGAGCAACATCAAATTCTTTAAAATTTTTAGCTGCGTGGGCAGGTGTAGTTTCTATTTCTCCATAAAAAGGAAAACCGCCTTCTATTCCTCGAACCTGCATCAGTTTTGTTCCATTTTTTTCAGGAAATGAAGCCATGGACGCGAAGCTAATCTCTCTTGCTTCTGCGCCTCCAAGAGAATCAATAATGCCGTAAACTTTTTCCGTAGGAAGTTTATCACTGTCAATAATATAATCGGCACCCATCAGGGACTTCGATTGTAAAGAGATGTTACATTTGAGATTGGCGCTAAAAGACTGTATAGAAACTACTGCAGCAATTCCAAGTACGATCGATGCGATAAATAAAAACAATTTTCGACTGCTAGCTTTCCCATCCCTCAAGGCCATCTTCATTAACCATGGGAAACCGGCGCTTGATCTTTTTGAACTCATATTACTCCTGGATTTGTAATTCCTGAACTTTTCCTCCGCGAAGTTTAAGAATTCGCTGCGTTTTTTGAGCCAGTTCCATGTCATGAGTAACTATTACCAGGGTTGTCCCTAGATCCTTGTTCAATGTTAAAAGCAGATCGATCACATTTTGGCCTGTAGCTTCATCCAGGTTTCCAGTAGGCTCATCTGCAAAAAGTATCCTGGGTTTATTGCAAAATGCTCTAGCTAGAGCAACTCTCTGCTGTTCTCCTCCAGACAATTGTGTTGGGTAATGATGCATTCTATCTTTCAAACCAACTTTCTCCAGAAGGGCTGTAGCTTCAGTTTCTGCACTCGAATCTCCCCGAAGTTCCAAAGGAACAGCAACATTTTCAAGAGCGGTAAGGGTAGGAATGAGCTGAAAGTTTTGAAATACAAATCCTACGTGACTGTTCCGTAATGCAGCGCGACCATCTTCATCAAGTAGACTTAGATTTTCGCCGCAGAGTTCTACAGTGCCTTCATCACTTCGATCAAGTCCTGCACTCAGGCTAAGTAAAGTTGTTTTCCCACTACCTGAAGGGCCAACGATAGCAAAAGTTTCTCCTTCTTCAATATCAAAATTGATATTGTCCAGGATGACCAGCTTTTTATTACCATTTTGATAGGTTTTGCTGAGATTTTCAACCCTTAAAATTTTTGCCATCTTAGTTCTTTTAATTTTCTTTACTCGGGCCAACAAAATAAGAAATGATTTTATGAATACTGCACCTATCTTTCGAAGCTTTCAAATCTTTGCGCTTAGTTTAGTTTTACTGCTGAATCTATCCTGCGGAAATGAAAAAAAATCGGTTGCAGCTGAAGAGAAATCTGCTACTGAAGAATCTGAGAATAATTCAGAAGAAGAAAATTCTAAAACCATCCTCTTTTTTGGAGATAGCATTACTGCAGGCTACGGTCTTGAGACAGATGAAGCTTTCCCGAATCTAATTCAGCAGCGACTGGATTCTCTTGGGTATGATTACACGGTGATCAATGCCGGGCTTAGTGGAGAGACGACTGCCGGAGGACTCAACCGGATCGATTGGGTGCTAAAGCAAAATGTGGAAATTTTTGTTCTGGAGCTTGGTGCGAATGATGGATTACGCGGTGTTCCTTTAGCTGAAACCAGGTCCAATCTTAATAAGATCGTAGATTATGTTCAGGAGAAAAATTCAGAAACTAAGATTATTCTTGCTGGGATGCAGATCCCACCAAATCTTGGAGCAGATTATACTACAGAATTCAGAGAGTTATTTCCAGAGCTTGCCGAAAAAGAGAACATTTACTTAATTCCATTTATACTGGATGGTGTCGCCGGCGATCCGGAACTCAATCAACAGGATGGTATTCATCCAACTGCTGAAGCTCAGCCAATTCTTGTGGACAATATCTGGGAAACTTTAGAATCCCTTCTTAAAAACTAATTGCTGAAACCCCAGGCTGGCAAAAAATGCGATCGCAGCAGTGGTTCCTAAACTTCCACCAAAACCTACAAAGAAAACTCCGGTACAATAAAATAGAATTCCGAAGAAAATAGAGGATAGGATAATTATGCGGTTTCTGGCCGCGATCTCTTCCGAAGCCATTCCAACAAAGCTTGCACCCATAATTACCAGAGGTAAAGTTTCTTGCAGAACTTCCGATACTGGAGTGTAGATCAATAATCCTCCTGAAATGCTCACCAGAGAAGAAGCAATGACAGCACCAAGATTTAAACAATTGTTTAAGGTATAAGTGAGCTGACCTGAAAGTACACTACAGGTTAATATGAGTAAGAAATTCATCATAATAGCACGTAGCTTAAAAGGCTAACCAGACTTACGCCAGCAAAAGCGATACTACCAAGTTTTCCGGCATAACCATTAAAACTCTTACGTGCAAGTATGAGTATAGTACCAGCGGAAAATGAAGCTAGTATTATAAATAGATAATTTCCTGCCAAAACCGGAGGAGTCATTCCAACAAAAGCACCACAATATATGGCTAGCGAAGCGATCCTAGCTAAAGGCTTATTAATGATCTTAGGTAAAATTCCGCCGAAAAGGCCAATGGTTCCGGCAGAAAGCACCGCTGTAAGTTCAAGTCGATCCTGTAGGAAAAAGGTTGTAATTCCACCTAAAATAGCAAATATGATGGTTGATATTTGTATATCTTTTTCTGCTGGTGCCTTACTTTTCGAAAAATTGTGAAGATAAAAGTATAGAAGCAACGAGGTGATCAGCGTTAGCGGTATAAGCTGAGAAAGCTGCTCCTGACTCTCGTACACTGCGATTCCAATAAAAAGTGTGTGGAATAATAGGAAAATCAATTGGGGTAAAATTTTCATTGATACCTAAGTCTGAAATAATTTAAAAACCTTTCGAGTACTAACTGAAATCTTAAGGATAATGGGAAAGTAAAAGCGAACTTTATATTTAACAAATGTTCACTTATATTAAGTATAAATTAATCGCTATTTTTAGTGCAGATCTATTAATTATTTGATTTTTAATGGTATAAACGTTCTGGCCGCTATTAATTCTATCATTTTAAAATGAATTTGAACTGGTGCTTTTTATAAATCTAAGGTTGTTTATAGATCTGTTTTAATAATGTTCACTTTAGAAAGAAGCTTCTTCTCTGAAGCTTTTTTCTTTTGTACAGTTTTTAAAAGAAGGCCCCTAAATAGAAAGAGTCTAAACCTGCTTTGAATTATCTTCGTACTTCAACTTATAGAAATTATGGCGAAAACAAAACTAACAGTGAATAGTAACGGATCTCTTAAAGTAGAAGGAGATTTTGAGATCGTAGATAAGAATGGGAATGTGTATGATCTGGGTGGAAGAGACCTGGTTTCAGTATGTAGATGTGGGTTATCCAACAATAAGCCATTCTGTGACGGAGCTCATAGAAATCATTTCGAACACGAAGCAATAGCTTTTGACTTACCTCCAAAAAAGAAATAAAAAAAAGCCTCTGATCTGTCAGAGGCTTTCTTAAATTTTAAAACTAAATTCTTATTTCAACATATCATATAATCTGGAAGCAACTGCTCCTGAAGATTGCGGATTTTGTCCTGTGATCAAATTACCGTCTGTTACAGCATATTCATTCCAGTCAGCTTCCTTGGAATAGATTCCTCCATTTTCCTTAAGCATATCTTCCACTAAGAATGGTACAACATCGGTTAACTGAACCGCTTCCTCTTCAGAATTTGTAAATCCGGTTACTTTTTTACCTTTTACAAAAGCGTTTCCATCCTTAGTTTTTACATTTTTCAAAGCTGCAGGTGCATGGCATACAAATGCGATTGGTTTTCCAGCTTCATTAAAGCTTTCAATTAGCTTAATAGATTTTTCATCTTTAGATAGATCCCAAAGTGGTCCATGTCCTCCTGGATAAAATACACCATCGAAATCTTCTTCTTTCACTTCAGAAAGCTTATGCGTATTATTGATCACTTTCTGTGCAGCTTCATCGTCTTTAAATCGTTTGGTATCTTCCGTTTGATTATCTTCAGAATCACTGGTAGGATCAATAGGTGCCTTTCCACCTTCAGGAGTTGCAACAGTAATTTCAACACCTTTGTCTAACAGGCTATAATATGGATTAGCGAATTCTTCGATCCAGAAACCAGTTTTGTTTCCAGTATCTCCTAATTTATCGTGTGATGTAAGTACAAATAAAACTTTCATAATATTATTTTTTTGGTTTATTCTCAAGTTCCAACTTAATGTTCAGTCAGAGAATTAATTAGGACAAATTTAGGGATGTAGCTGGTGTTTAAAGTTGATATAAATCAATTAGACAGGTTAAAATCTTGTTAGTTATTTATAGGAAATAGCTAGCTAAATGATAGTAAGGCTGGTTTCGCTTGGAATAATTACGTAATTTTTAGGAAAATTTAAGATATGGCGGCAATAACCCTCAACATCAATGATAAAGAACACTCTTTCGACATAGATCCCAATACTCCGTTGCTATGGGTTTTAAGGGATCATTTAAATTTGGTAGGTACCAAGTTTGGGTGTGGAATCTCTCAATGTGGCGCTTGTACTGTACATTTTAACGGCAATGCTGTAAGATCCTGTCAATTGCCGGCATCTTCTGCCGCAGGGAATAAGATCACTACAATCGAAGGTCTTTCTGAAAACGGAGATCATCCCGTGCAGAAAGCCTGGCTGGAACACGATGTTCCGCAGTGTGGATACTGCCAGGCTGGCCAGATCATGTCTGCAACTGCACTGCTAAAACGGAGTCCAAATCCTACAGATTCTGAGATAGAGAACGCTATGAATGGGAATATTTGTAGATGTGGAACCTATACCCGTATCAAAGCAGCCATCAAAACCGCATCCAATTCTCAGGAAGTTTAATTATAGTCAAAGAAGATTAAGATGAGTAAAGTAAAAACAACATTTGGACGTAGATCCTTTATAAAGAGTGTTTCTATCGCTAGTGGCGGACTAATAATTGGCTTTAACTGGATGGCTTGCAAAGGCCCGGCGGAAGAAGGTAGTGAAGAACTGGCGATGCAAATGCCAGATGAGTGGTTCGAGTTGAACGGCTATCTTAAAATTGGAGATAATGGTATAGTTACCATCTATTCACCAAACCCTGAAATTGGTCAGAATGTAAAGACTTCCATGCCTATGATCGTGGCAGAGGAACTCGATGTAGACTGGAATAACGTAATAGTAGAGCAGGCTCCGCTTAATACTGAAATTTTTACAAGACAACTTGCAGGTGGAAGTCAATCTATTAGACAGGGCTGGCAATCTTTAAGAACAGCTGGTGCTACTGCAAGATATATGCTGGTTGCAGCAGCTGCAAAACAGTGGGATGTACCTCAGGAGGAAATTACGGTAAATAATGGTATCATCGAGCATGCCAAATCCGGACAGAAGATCGGTTTTGGAGATATTGCAAAATCGGCAGCCGCTATTGAAGTTCCAGAGGAAGTAAACTTAAAGGAAAATACAGATTTCAGGATTATTGGTACATCCAGAAGAAACGTAGATGCCAGAAAGATCGTAACCGGGCAACCATTATATGGACTGGACACCCATAGAGATGGAATGCTAATCGCAATGGTAATGCAGCCACCCGCCTTTGGAATGGAATTTAAAAATATGAATGCTGAAAAGGCCAAAGGCCTGCCCGGTATTACTAATATTTTTACCATCGATACCTATCCTGAGGATATGGAAAAGGAGTGGAGTGATGTTGGATCGTTTTCAAAACTCGTTGTTATCGTTGGCGAGACCACATGGCAGGTAATGCAGGCAAGAAAAGAACTGGAGGTGGAATGGGATCTTAACCCTGAACTTACTAAAGAAATTGAAATTCTGGAGAAGTCGGCTGGCATGCAGGATGCAAGCGGACTCGAAAGTAGCGATATACATAACTCCTTGATGGCAGAAGCAGGCAGTAAAAATGCTGAAGTTGTAAGAAAAGATGGAGATCCTGAAAAAGCATTTAAGAATGCAGCGAGAGTGATCGAGAGGTCATATACCTGCCCGTTCCTGGCGCATAATTGTATGGAACCAATGAATTTTTTCGCTAATGTTTCCAATGGGAAAGCAGAATTAATTGGTCCTATACAAACTCCGGAATATGCTGAAAAAAGCGTACAAAAGCGTCTTGGGTTGGATCTTGAGAATATTGATATTCAGATGACGCGAATGGGCGGAGGCTTTGGAAGAAGACTTTACGGTCATTTTCTGGTGGAAGCAGCGGTAATTTCAGAGAAGGTAGGTGCACCTATCAAACTAGTGTATACACGTGAGGATGACATGACCAATGGTGTATACCGGCCGGCTTATCACGTAACATATAAGGCAGCATTAGATGCTAATAATCAATTAACTGCTTTCCATGTGAATGCAGGAGGGATTCCTGAGAGTCCGCTTTTCGCCAATAGATTCCCGGCAGGAGCTATTGATAATTACCTGGCAGAAAGCTGGGTGGTAGAATCCAATATTTCCGTAGGAGCTTTTAGAGCTCCAAGGTCGAACTTTATTGCTGGAGCCGAGCAATCTTTCCTCGATGAACTTGCTGAAGAAATGGGCAAGGATCCTATAGAATTCAGATTAGAAATGCTGGAAAAAGCGAAAAATAAGCCAGTAGGCGAAAACAATGATTACGATCCTGAGAGATATGCGGGGGTATTAAAACTGGCAAGGGATAAATCAGGCTGGAATTCTAATTCGACGATGGCCAGAGGGGTTTCGGCCTATTATTGTCATAATTCTTATGTCGCCCAGATCCTTGATATGACCGTTGAGAATAATCAGCCTCTTATAGATAAAGTGACCTGCGCCGTTGACTGCGGAATCGTGGTAAATCCTGAAGCTGCTAAGAATATGGTGGAAGGTGGTACGATCGATGGAATTGGTCATGCTCTATTCAGCGAAATGACCTTTGCTGAAGGAGTTCCGCAGCAAAGCAATTTCGATGGCTACCGACTCATTAGACATAAAGAAGCTCCCAAAAGGATTGATGTTCATTTTGTAGAGAATGGGATTGATCCAACAGGTTTGGGAGAGCCACCATTCCCGCCTGTTCAGGGAGCATTGGCGAATGCCCTATACAAGGCGACCGGAAAAAGGTTTTATAAGCAACCGTTTATCACCGGTTTGCAGGGCGATCTTAAGACCTGAAGTATATGAAAAGTATCAAGGTGAAATGCTGGATCGAGACTAATGGAGATAAACTCTATGGTCCCGGTCCACATGAATTACTTCGGAATATTAAAGCTGAAGGGAGTTTATCCAAAGCAGCTGAGAAAATGCAGTTGTCATATCGCAAAGCCTGGGATATTGTTCAGCAGTTAAATAAGCATTCCGAAGAACCTTTGGTGATATTAAGAAAAGGAGGCAAGACTGGTGGTGGTGCAGAAGTTACTATTCATGCTCAAGAAGTAATGGAAGCCTACAATAAACTTCAGAAAAAACTGCAAGAAGTTACTAAAGAAGAGAAGCAGCTACTTAAAATCTTAAATTAAAACTAAAACTGAGAAATTTAAAGCCTTCTTTCATAGTTTTAAAGTCCGATATATATTTAAATACATAACGCTTAAAGCATTTGATAAAATCCGAAAAAATATACCTTGATTACAATGCCACAACCCCGGTTCATGAACAGGTGTTGGATGAGATGCTGCCATATTTTACTCAAAATTTTGCAAATCCTCATAGTGATCATGCATTTGGCTGGGATGCCAGTGAGGCATTGGAGCAAGCAAGAAAGCAGGTTGCAGATTTGATCAATGCCAATACTTCAGAAATTACTTTTACTTCAGGAGCTACAGAAGCAGCCAATCTTGCGTTGCTTGGGTTTGCAAAAGAAAACAGGAATAAAGGACAGCATATAATTAGTTGTAAAACCGAGCATAAAGCTATTCTGGAAACCTTAAATGCCTTAGAAAAAGATGGTTATGAAATTAGCTATGTAGAGGTCAATTGCGACGGAATAGTAGATTTGGAACAGTTTCAAAGTTTGTTGCGTCCAGATACGAGCATGGTAGTGATGATGCTGGCTAATAATGAAACTGGCGTCATTCAGGATATCACCAAAATTTCAGAGTTAGCGCATCAGAATGCTAGCGTGGTCATGAGCGATATTACCCAGGCAGTTGGTAAAATCGATGTTGATATAAAGGCTATGGGAATAGATCTCGCAATTTTTTCGTCTCATAAGATTTATGGACCTAAAGGAGCAGGCGCTTTATATAGTTCCTCAAAGATCGACTTAGAAAGGTATATGTACGGAGGAAATCAGGAAAATGGTATGAGACCGGGAACTGTAAACGTTCCGGCAATGGTTGGATTTGGTTTTGCTGCGGAAATTGCAAAAAATGAGTTGCAGAAAACTTCAGAAGAATTGCTATTACTACGTACTAATTTTGAAAGGCAGCTGCAGGCTTTAGAGGATGTTCAAATAACTGCAAAAGATCAGGACCGACTTCCGAATACCATAAGTTTTAGTGTTCACAATGTGGATGGAGATGCACTTTATCGAAGAATGAACAGGATTGTGATCTCTAGAGGTTCAGCCTGTACTTCCAATATAATAGATGCTTCGCATGTGCTGACTGCTATGGGATTCGAAGAAAAACTGGCGCTGGCTACCTATCGTGTAAGTCTGGGTAGAACTACAACGCAGCAAAATCTGAACCTGGCATTCGAAAATATTCAAACTGCGATCAATAGTATTAGAAAAACCAGCCTGGTATGAGAGAGATTGATGCGATTGTAGCAGAATATAACAAACTGAAACATGCACAAATTTCGTGTGTTCTGGCGACGGTGGTTCACGTGCAAGGTTCTTCTTATAGAAGGGCAGGTGCGAGAATGTTAGTAGATGAATTCGGCAATCTCACCGGGGCGATTAGTGGTGGATGTCTGGAAGGCGATGCACTTCGAAAAGCTCTGCATGCTATGCATCAGCAAAAGAATAAACTGGTTACTTATGATACAAGCGATGAAAATGATGCAGTTATTGGCGCACAATTAGGATGCAACGGGATCATTAAAGTGTTGTTTGAAGCGATCGATTTTGAAAATGAGCGAAATGCCTGTGAATTGCTTCAAACTGCCTCAAAAACTGGGGAAAAGGCTTCAATTTTGATTGAATTCGATCTAAAAGAAACCAATTTGCAACCTGGTACGGTTGCTTTGATCTATTCTGAAGATAAAATATTCGCTTCAGCTGAAATAGAACAGGTAATTTTATTTGAAGCTTCAGAAGTTATTCAGAAAAAGCGATCTGATTTTTTAAAGTTGGAGAGAAACGGCAACAGCTGTATGAACTATATCCAGTTTTACGAACCACCGATCAAGCTGGTTCTGGTTGGTGCGGGGAATGATGCAATGATCCTGGCCAGCCAGGCAGAACTTCTGGGATGGAAAATCATCATTGCAGATGGAAGGCCAACTCATGCGAATACAAACCGATTTTCTTCAGGTTGCCAGGTGATCGTGACCAGACCGGAAAATACTTTGGAAAAGATTGAGATAGATGAAAGAACCTGTTTTGCATTGATGAGTCATAATTACCATTATGATCTGGCAGTACTTCAATTATTGCTTAAAAAAACAGAAGTTCCTTATATAGGTATTCTTGGCCCGCTTAAAAAATGGGAACGTATGAAGGATGATCTGGATCACGCAGGGATTGAAGTTTCCAGTTTGGATGATGATCGAATTCATGCACCAATAGGCCTGGAACTGGGAGCTGAAACGCCAGCTGAGATCGGTTTGTCCATTCTGGCAGAAATTCAGGCAAAACTAACCGATTCCAGCGCTAAATCCTTGAAATTTAAAAATGCTCCAATTCACGAAAGAAGAACTTCAGAAATACCGAGTATTTAAGATATGAACGGGGAAAAATCAAATATTGCCGTTCTAATTCTCGCCGCAGGTTCTAGTAAACGATTGGGAAAGCCAAAACAATTGGTGAAATTCAAAAATAAAACACTACTACAGCATAGTATCGATGTTTCTGAAGCTTTAGATCTTTCAGAAAAAATAATTGTTCTTGGCGCAAATGAGGAAAAAATTTTAAACGAGGTTGATCTTAAAAATCACAAACTTTTAATCAATAAAAACTGGCAGGAAGGCATGTCCACAAGCCTAAAAAAGGGATTGGAAGAAATTCGAAATTGGCATCCTACTATTAAGCATGTCCTCGTATTACTATCAGATCAGCCATTTATAAGTGAGTTGGTTTTACAGGAACTTATAGATAAACACTTAACGGCAAATTGTCTGGCAACTTTTTCACAATACCAGGAAATTCCGGGTGTCCCAGCTATATTTTCCAGTGAAATTTTCCCGGACCTGATGAGGATCGAAGGTGATCGTGGTGCGAGAGATTTGATTAAAAACGGACTTACGAATTACCAATTGCTGCCATTCGAAAAAGGTATTGTGGATATTGATACAGAGAAGGATTTGCAATTTTTAAAAAAATTAGAGCATGAAGCTTAAACTTAAATACTTCGGAAAACTCGCTGAAACGGCAGGCTTACAGGAAGAATATAAAGAATTGGAAAGTGCCGATACACTAGCAGAACTCAAAAGAATAGTATTCGAGGAATATAAATTTGACGATTCTGAAACAATTCAGGTAGCAGTGAATCAGCAACTTGATGAAAATAAAACTTTAAAAGAAGGAGATGAAATCGCATTTCTGCCTCCTTTCGCCGGAGGATGAGATACGACAGGCAAATAACTTTAGATGATATTGGGGTTTCCGGACAGGAGAATCTCAGGAATGCCAGTATTTTAATTATTGGAATGGGCGGCCTTGGCTGTCCCGCCGCCACGTATCTTGCAGGAGCCGGGATTGGCAGACTTGGCTTGCTTGATCACGACAGCGTGTCTGTTACAAATCTGCACAGGCAGACATTGTTTGCTGAAGGTGATATCGATAGGAAAAAAGTAGAAGTTGCAGCTGAAAAATTACGGGCATTGAATTCAGAAGTTTGCCTGGAGATCTGCGATGAAAGGCTGACTATTTCTAATGCCCGCCAACTAATCGCCAATTACGACCTGATCATTGATGGGACCGATAATTTTGAAACTAAGTATCTGATCAACGATGCCTGCTTACTGGAAGACAAAACCTGGATCTATGCTTCGGTTTATAAACATGAAGGTCAGTGTTCTGTTTTTAACTACAAAGGTGGACCAAGTTATCGATGTCTTTTTCCGAAGATAGCGCGTGAGAATATAAGTTGCGAAATTACGGGAACCCTTGGAATGTTACCTGGAATTTTCGGAATGTACCAGGCAATGGAAGCTGTAAAAATCATTCTTGGAATAGGAACAGTTTTATCTGGAAAACTAAAAATTCAGAATTTGATGTTTCAACAGGATCAGCATATTGAGATAAAAAAACGACCGGAGCAGATCGCAATGATACTGGAAAAAGGTATACAAAGTATGGTAACCAACTGTACTTTAAAAGATACAGATCAATTTTACCTGGATGTTCGAGAATTGCATGAAGAGCCGTTGATCGAATCGAAAAATGTACTAAGAATTCCGCTTCAGCAATTGGAAAAGCGGGTGGAAGAAATTCCGAAGAATAAAGAAATACAGGTCTTTTGCCAGTCAGGAATTAGAAGTCTGCGAGCAAAGGAGTTATTAGAAAATAAATTTCATTTTGGGAATCTTAAAAATGTTTCCGGTGGAGTTCAAACAATCATAAATGGATAAGAAAAAACCTAAAAAGGTATTTGTAGAGGGAGCAATTCCTCCAGAAAAGATCGCGAAATCCATCGCAAATCATCAGTCCAAGACCAATATTGGTGCACATAGTATCTTTCTTGGTCAGATTCGTGCAGATGAAGTAGATGCAAAAATTGTTCAGGCTATAGAATACAGTGCCTATGAAGAAATGGCAGAACAGGTTTTTCACGAAATAAGGGAAAGCGCGTTCTCGAAATTCGATATTACCTGCGCACATATTTATCATAGTATGGGTAGGGTGAATGCCGGCGAGATCTGTTTGTTCGTGTTCACATCTTCGGCACATCGTAAAATAGCAATAGAGGCATGTAATTTTTTCGTGGAAGAGATTAAAGCGAAAGCACCCATTTTTGGAAAAGAACTTTTTGAGGACGATTCTCACCAATGGAAAGTAAATAAATAATGGTAGACATCACACACAAAATAAACACGCTGAGAGAAGCAACGGCAGTGGCGGTTGTAAAAACTTCTTCGGAAGAGACCATTAAGGCCATTCAGAATAATATGGTTCCTAAGGGAAATGTTTTCGAAATGGCTAAAGCTGCCGGACTTTTAGGGGTGAAGAAAACTCCAGATCTGCTTCCAGATTGTCATCCATTGCCGATCGAATATACCGGTATTAATTACGAGATAAAGAATCTTGAGATTCATATTTCTGTAGAAGTGAAAACGATCTACAAGACCGGGGTTGAGGTTGAAGCTATGCATGGTGCCAGTATCGTCGCTCTAACCTTATACGATATGCTGAAACCCATCGATAAACAGGTGGAGATTGGCAGTATAAAACTCCAGCAAAAAAAAGGCGGTAAATCTTCCTTTAAAATTAATTCTGAAGGGATTACTGCAAGCATTATCGTATGTTCCGATACTATTTCGAAAGGGAATGGCGAGGATAAGGCTGGAGAAATAATCCTTTCTAAATTGAAGGATCTGGATATTCCTGGCACAAAATCGATCATTGCAGATGAACCTTCAGAAATTAAAACAGCTTTGGAAAATGCCGAAGGAAACCTGGTAATTTTTACAGGTGGAACTGGTGTAAGCGATCGAGATAATACTCCCGGGGTAATTAGTAAGATGCTGGACAAAAATCTACCCGGTGTAGAAGAGCAAATTAGAAGTTATGGACAACAACGTATGCCCTTTGCTATGCTGTCAAGATCTGTAGCAGGGGTGATGAACGGAAAGCTTGTACTTGCATTTCCAGGTTCCATCAAAGGCGCTGCAGAATGCATGGACGCCATATTTCCGCATGTGTTGCATGCGTTTAAAGTTTTAGAAGGAAAGAGACATGATTGAAGAAAGAAAGCAGATCGTAGATAATTTTGGAAGACCACATACCTATTTGAGGATCTCTCTTACAGATCGTTGCAACTTGAGATGTTTTTATTGTATGCCTGAAGATGGAATTCAGCTAATGGACAAACCCAGTATTATGACCCTGGAAGAGATCATTAGTCTGGCAACCAGCTTTAGAGACCTTGGAGTGGATACTATTCGGCTTACGGGAGGTGAACCTCTGGTTCGTAAGAATTTTGGTTATCTCGTGGAGGAACTTTCCAAATTGGGAGTGACTTTAAAGATTACTACAAATGGTATTGTACTGGATAAATACCTCGATCTCTTTCAAAAAATAGGTTTAAAAAAGATCAATTTCAGCCTTGATACTCTGGATAAAGCAAGGTCTATTTTTATTACCAAGCGGGATTTTTATGACCGGATAATGGTTAATTTAGAGAAGGCACTTGAGATGGGTATGCATATCAAACTTAACATCGTGCTGATAAAAGGAGTAAATGATGCCGAGATCAATGATTTTATTGCACTTACAAAGCATAAGAATCTAGTGGTGAAATTCATAGAATTCATGCCATTTAAGGGAAATGAATGGGACTGGAGTAAGGGAGTGAGTAAACAGGAAATACTGGATACAGTTCAGAAAAAATTTGGAGAAATTGAAGTACTCGAAAATCCTAAGCATAGTACCAGTACAAATTTTAAAGTGGCTGGTCATACTGGAAGCTTTGCCATTGTTAGTACCATCACTAATCCTTTTTGCAGCGAATGTAACCGGATTAGAGTTACCGCCGATGGGAAAATGAAAAACTGCCTGTTCGCCAATTCTGAAACCGATTTGCTTAGTCCAATGCGGGCAGGTGAAGAACTAACGCCGATTATCTTAAATGCCATCAAATCAAAGAAACATTCCAGGGATGGGATGGATGTAAAAATGGATGCAGAGCATTATGAACAAAACCGGTCTATGATCTCAATAGGAGGATAATGGTAGAAATTAAGGAGGCATTAGAAATTATTAGATCACAGAGCGTTCAACTAGATTCTGAAGTTGTGAGCCTTAAGGATTCACTGGACAAAGTTTTGGCTGAAGATTTAAAAGCAGGTTTTGATCTGCCGGTTTTTGATAATTCGGCTATGGATGGTTATGCTTTGGGCGGACTTCAGCAGGAATATAAAATTGTTGGCGAAGTCGCTGCAGGTGATTCAAAGGAGTTTATACTGAAGAAAGGTGAAGCTGTTCGAATCTTTACCGGTGCAAAAGTTCCGGAAGGCTCTTCCGCAGTGATCATGCAGGAAAAAACGGAGGTAAAAGAGAACTTACTTATTCTTAAGGAGTTACCAGAAGAAGGTCAGTGCATTCGAAAAAAAGGTGAAGAGCTAAATAAAGATGAGCTGGTTTTTAGCAAGTCTTATCAAATTACCGCTGCAGGAATTGGGATGCTAGGTAGTCTTGGGCTCCATAAAATAAAAGTATTTAAGAAACCGATCATTCAGTTGATCACCACTGGGAATGAACTGGTCGCCCCGGGAGAATCATTGCAAGCCGGGCAGATCTACGAGTCCAACAGTGGTACTATAGAAGCGGCATTTAAAAGCAAAGGATTTTCCAGTTCCGCAAGCATACAGATCGAGGATGATTTTGAATTGATCAAAACTGGAATTTCGGAAGCTTTAGAAAATACGGAAGTATTGATTCTTTCAGGTGGAATTTCCGTGGGAGATTACGATTTTGTAAAGCAGGCGCTGGAGGAGAACGGGGTAGAAGAGCTATTCTATAAGGTGAAGCAAAAACCCGGAAAACCATTATATTTTGGAAGGAAAGGAAATCAATTTGTATTTGCGCTACCAGGAAATCCCGCATCTTCTCTTAGTTGCTTTTATATTTATGTGTTACCGCTTTTACAAAAGCTTAGCGGACTTCCTGGTAAAGGTTTACTAGAACTTAATTTGCCAGTTTCCAAAGATTTCGAGAACAAAGGAGACCGTCCGGTTTTTCTAAAAGCTAATATTGATAATAACTCGGTAGAAATTTTAAACGCTCAGGGATCTTCCATGATAGGTTCAATGGCAAAAGGTAATGCCCTGGCATATGTTGATGCCTTTGAAAAAATAGAAAAAGGATCATTAATTAAAACATTTCTGATCTCCTGACATGCCTCTGGAATACCTGCCAATGTTATTTTTCTTTATCGCGCTATTCTATAGTTCGGTAGGGTTTGGTGGAGGATCCAGTTACCTGGCTATACTTAGCCTTGTAATGGCCGAGTTCTATGAAATTCGGTCTACCGCTTTGGTGTTGAATATTTGCGTTGTTTCTATTAGCACCCTTGTTTTTGCGAGGAACGGTGTATTAAAACCACGTATTCTCTGGCCATTTTTTGTACTCAGTATTCCCCTTGCCTACCTGGGTGCGCAGATAAAATTATCACAGGATATTTTCTTTATAATTTTAGGATTTGCACTTCTAATGGCAGGAGTTTTTATGTGTCTCCGCTTTTGGAAATCTCCGCTTGTAACTACGGAATTCACCAATTTTAAAAAGGCAATTTTAGGTGGAGGTATTGGATTATTATCAGGTATTTCCGGAATTGGTGGTGGAATTTTTCTTTCGCCTGTTCTCAACCTAATGAGGTGGAAGGATGCACGCATTATCGCCTCTCTGGCTTCAGTATTTATACTGGTAAATAGTATTGCTGGTTTAGTGGGACTTCATATGGCAGATACTTTTAAACTCGATACAAATCTTTTATTTAAATTGATCATTGCTGTTGTTATTGGCGGAATAA
>NZ_CAJWRQ010000070.1 GCF_913046405.1 uncultured Christiangramia sp. | reverse complement strand
ATTGGCATTTACCCTGGCGAATGGATTTACGTATGTTGAATATTATTTAAGCAGGGGAATGGATATCAATAAATTTGGTCCAAACCTTTCGTTCTTCTTCTCTAACGGCGTAGATCCGGAATATGCAGTGATTGGTAGGGTTGCCAGAAGAATCTGGTCCAAAGCCTTAAAACATAAGTACGGAGCCAATTCCAGAGCTCAAATGTTGAAATACCATATACAGACTTCAGGAAGATCATTGCATGCTCAGGAAATTGATTTTAATGATATTAGAACTACCCTTCAGGCATTGTATGCGATCTACGATAACTGTAATTCATTGCACACCAATGCATATGATGAAGCAATCACCACGCCTACCGAAGCTTCAGTAAGAAGAGCGATGGCTATACAATTAATTATCAATAAGGAGTTGGGGCTTGCTAAGAACGAGAATCCAATCCAGGGATCGTTCATTATCGAAGAGTTGACCAATCTGGTAGAGGAAGCCGTGCTTACTGAGTTTGATCGAATCACAGAACGTGGCGGAGTGCTTGGTGCTATGGAAACTATGTATCAGCGAGGAAAGATACAGGAAGAAAGCCTGTACTATGAAACTTTAAAGCATAATGGGGACTACCCGATTATTGGAGTGAATACTTTCCTGAGTTCTACAGGTTCGCCAACGGTAACGCCGGGTGAAGTTATTCGTGCTACGGAAGAGGAAAAAGAACACCAGATCAAAACTCTGGAAACTTTACATAAAGCTAAAGAAGATTCTGCTGAAGAAATGCTGGAAAGAATCCAGAAAGCAGCAGTTACCAATCAGAACCTTTTCGAGGAGTTAATGGAAGCAACGAAAGTTTGTTCACTAGGACAGATCACTCATGCTTTATTCGAGGTGGGTGGACAGTATCGTAGAAATATGTAAATACTGAAATATTTCAGATCATAAAAAATCCCGGGAAACCGGGATTTTTTTGTTTTCTACTTTATAAGGTTAGTCGCCACACGCGTTGTAATTTTCTAAATTTCTGGATTTCTTTCCGTAGAAGTCGTACGAAATCCTTGCCGTTGCTATTGGCAAGTTCAAGGTGTTCGCAATGCTTGCTTAAGCGTTCGGTAAGCAGACTTACGGCATGTACGTAATGCTTCCTGCTCTCCTGGAAAAATTCATTTTCAGCTCTCGCAATATTCGGCAATAGTGATTCGGAATATCGAATAATATCACCGGTAAAATATACGCTCTTATCTTCCAGCCCATGATCATTTAAGCCAGATACATCAGGCAAAAGGTAATCTGATACAGATTTGGATATCTTCATGATCTCCCGGGCCTTAGAATATAAAGCTTCGCTGGGCTGTCGGGACTTATTGTAAGAAGATGACATCGTTTAAATTTTCTACTAAATTACTAGAGACTATTCAAAGACGCATTTAAAAGTTAATGTGAACCGTGGAATTATATTTAATATTTAAATTTATAGGTATCTAATACTTTAAAAAATATGGTGGATAAATTGAACTGGGCGATCCTGCAGGAATTACAAAAAGATGCGAGAGCATCGTTTTCGGAGATAGGTAGAAAAGTGGGACTAAGCTCACCGGCCGTTGCTGAAAGAATGAAAAAAATGGAAGATGCCGGGGTGATCAATTCTTATAAGGTTAATATTAGTCATCAGAAAACGGGATATCAACTGAGGGCGGTAATTACATTGCGAGCATTCACTGGAAGACTTAAAGCATTTTTAGAAACAGTTTCAACCTACAAAGAGGTGCTCAATTGTTATCGAATAACGGGTAATGAAAATATTATTATGGAGGTGATCTTAAAAGATCAGGTTCACCTAGAGAAGCTCATTGATCAGTTGATTACCTATGGGGAAACCAGAACCCATATTATCCTTTCCAGGGTTGTAGATGATGCGCCAATACTACCACGATAAATTTTTAAACTTTCAACAGGTGTAAACGAGCCAGAAAGAACTGTTAAAATATCGGCTTTCAATTCTTTCTGTTAACAGTTTGATTTGAGAATTTCCTGTTCTTAGTTAAAAAGATTCGAATTGTAATTTTGTTATGACAAACTGAAGAGATTCGTACTTAAATTTGAACCAAACAAAACAAGTAAAAAGTATCATGAGGAAGAAAGCACTATTATTTTTAGTTCTTGCAGCAGTAACAGGATTAGTAGGATTTACCGGATTATCATTTTCTGGAATAGAAGTTATTAGAATAATGTTCCTGATTTTTGCAGACTTACTGGTGATTTCTCTTATGGCGAAATTATTTTTTCCAGAGAAACAGAAAATGAAATATCAGTCAGTGAAAAGAAGATAAAAAACACATCAAAAATATCCCAACCCGTAAGTTTATTACTTGCGGGTTTTTTTATGGAATAATTCGTGATGCAATTGTTATATTTAAATATATTACAATACCTATGAAAAGACTTCTACCATGTTTCATCTTTCTTTTATTCCCTTTGTTAATCATAGGGCAGGAGGTTAGAATTGCCAAAGGCAACGTTACTAAAGGCATCAATATTCCCGGATCTCAAGGTGAAACTTTCGTAATTTACACTCCTTCCAAATATTCTAAGGATAAAAAATGGCCAGTCATATTTATCTTCGATCCAAAGGGAAGGGCAACCAGTACCGCAAATTTATTCCGACCTGCTGCGGAAGATCAGGGATATATTATTGCGGCTCTGGAACTTGATTTAAAATCTAAGTCTCTTGATAGTGTTATAAATACTTCAGTTTCCATGATGAACGTAGTAACCGGAACTTTATCAATTGCCCCGGAGCAAATCTATTTTGCTGGTATGGCGGAAGGAGCACAGATCGCCTCAGCGCTCACATTAATGAATAAGAATATGGCTGGAATCCTGGCCATTAATAACTCATTCGTTAATCCAAAATTTGTGAATGATCAGGAACCCTATATGTTTATTGGAATAGGAGGAAGTCAGGATTATATGGTTTACGAAATGGAAAGGTATCTTAAATTCTATGACAAGCGAGATTTCCCAACAGAGATCTATTACTTTGACGGTAAGGAGAATGACTGGCCATCCAGTACAGTCATCTATAATGCGGTTTCCGGTTTTACGCTCCAAGCAATCAAAGATGGATCAAGACAGGCAGATAAAGAGCTCATTTCTAAATTATACCAGCAGGAACTTGATTATGTAGAAAGTCTGAGACGAAAAAGGAATTACTATTCTGCGTATGAGAACCTGGAGAGAATGGAAGAAAAGTACGCAGAATTTGGTTACGAGGATAAGGTTAAGGATCGAATGAAAGAGGTAAAGCGTACCAGAGGTTATTCTGCTCAGAAAAGAGATTTCAAACAGGCAGTTTCTTATGAACGTGAACAACAGGCGGAGTATGAATACCTGTTAACTTCAGATGTGATGACGCAAAACTTTCAGAATATTGGTTGGTGGGCGTACCAGATGGATGGCTTGGAAAAACTACAGAATAGTTCTGAAAAGGCCAAAGTAGATATGGCTTACAGGCTAAAGGGTTATCTGGACTTGCTTTCCAAGCGACAGTTCGATGATATCATGAAATCCAATGCCGGAATCGATGTCAGAATCTTTATAAGTGTTTTGAGAACAGCGATCAATAAGGAAGATCCTGAAGCGTATTTCAAAATTATTTCTCTGGCTTCTTTAGACGGGGATGCTGAAACTGCTCTTTTATACCTGGAAGATCTTCTGAAGACCGGTTACGATGACTATGGAAAATTGTATTCCATCGATGGAACTCTGGATTTAAAATTTTCTAAAGAATACAATGCGATCATTCAGAAGTATCTCAAAAAATCGAAATACTAAGCTGCTTCCCGAGCCAGAAACTTCTTCAGAAGCAAAAGTAACAGAATGCAAATAACGGCGAGACCCATCATAGTATACCAGGTGAAGTCATAACCAAAATTATCGATTAATTGCATTCCAGAGTTATGTCCAAAAATATGGCTGACTGAAAAGGCCATACTGTAAAGCGCCATGTAACTACCGCGTTTTTTGCCTTGAGACCTGATAAGGGCAAAGGAGTTGGAAAATGGAAAGGCGATCATTTCGCCAATAGTAACCAGAAGCATCCCAACAATAATAATTCCCATCCAACCGGTAAGATTTATGACCAGAAAACTTAAGGCGGTTAGGAAAGCACCAAATATGACATAATTCAACGTTCCTAAATTTCGATTTTCCAGGTATTTGATCAGAGGCATTTCAAACAGGAATATAAAGAATCCATTCAATCCTAATATGAGTCCGATCTCGAGTTCGCTCAATTGATGTACTTCAGAATAGTAAAGCGGGACGGTAGAGAAATACTGGATAAACACCAGTCCGAACAGCATTAGTGCTACTATGAATACCCAATAAAGTTTATCCTGGTATGCGGAAGCGGTATTGGTGATCTCCTCTTCGGGTTCTTCCACGGCACGTTTAGGGTGAAGTAGTTTCAATAATAGAACTCCTGCGAAAAGGCAGGTGATACCGTCAACCCAGAATAGACCATCATAACCCGCAGTAGCTATAATTAATCCTCCTAGCGCTGGTCCTACGGAAAAACCCAGATTTATTGCCAGTCTTATCAATGTTAGGGATCTAGTTCTATTCTGTGGTTTACTATAGGCGCTAATCGCAACAAATACTGCAGGTCTGAAAATGTCTGCTATAGACATGACCAGGTAAATTCCCAGGCAGAAAGTCCAGAAATCCTGAGGAAACTGAAGTAGAACGAATAATACGGAACTACCAATCAAACTACCAGCCATGGTTTTGTAATGGCCGAAAATATCTGTTAGCTTACCACCCAGAAAAGAGCCGGTTACAGATCCCAGTCCAAAGAATGTGAGTATCCATCCTACCTGCTCAAGGCTGAATCCCTGACTTTTGGTTAAATACAGAGAAAGAAAGGGAATAACCATAGTGCCGGCTCTGTTGATCAGGGTGATCAATGCCAATAGCCAGATTTCTTTTCTCAATCCAGAGAACGAATCGATATAGGATACAAATAATTTTTTCATAGACTTGTCAAGTCTCAAAATTACTTCAATTTTTCTGGTAGATATTGGTTATTTTGGGAATTAAATACATCACATGTCTACATTCAGAAATCTCGTTATTCTTCTTATTCTTTTCATATCCTCGTTATTACAGGCTCAGATGCCGGAGGCAGTAAAAGCTTCGGAAGAGTTTCGAGTGAAAATGAATGAAGATTTCAGGGATCCCGAAGAATCTCCACTGGAAAAAGGAGACCTGAAAAACTTTGATGGATTAGAATTTTTTATGATCGATACTACCTACATTGTTGAAGCAGAATTTGTTCGAACTCCGTCTGAATCTCCTTTTGAAATGCAGACAAGTACTTCCAGGACTTCCACTTATGTTAAATATGGAGAGCTTTATTTTAAACTGAAGGGAGAAGAATTTATGCTGAATCTATATCAAAACCAAAGTCTTAGATCAGATCCTGAATATTTTGATTATTTGTTCCTGCCCTTTACAGATGAAACTAACGGAATTTCAACTTATGATGGAGGTAGATATATAGACTTCAGAATTCCTGAAGAGAAGACGGTAACTATAGATTTTAATAGGGCATACAATCCTTATTGCGCATACAGCGGCCGGTATTCCTGTCCCATTCCTCCTAAGGAGAATCATCTGGAAACAGAAGTACCGGCCGGTGTTAAAAAGTTCGCTAAAAACTAGAACGCATAAATGGCAGCGACCAGAAAGGAAGCCAGATCACTATTTGGTTGTAGGTCCCGATCCAGAAATGCAGGGTAATTATCTGAGACGCTATCAAGACGTAATTCAGGTTTAATGATAAGTCCGCCGGTCTGGAAACTACCGGTTAGAGTGAAAGCAGTAATACTGGTGTTTGCTCCATAAACAACACCTCCATCTTCCAATTCTTTGAAGTACTCAGCTCTTAAGCCAAGACCAAAATTATCTGTAAGGGAAAGTTGCGGATAGACTGCTGCACCATAAAAGCCTGTGCCGTCAGTATCTTGGTAAGTAGTATTCAATCCAAGGTAAAAACTGTCGGTTAGATCCCAACCTGTAGTAAGGTCTATTTGAAATAGACTGTCATCTGAAAGTGATTGCTCACCGTAGAGAAGATTTAGAAAGGCACTTCCACCGTCTACACTATAACCCAATTGTCCTCCAAAACTATATTTCCCGATGGGGTTATATTCAGTATAATCTGTAGGATTCATGATGGCTAGCATCCCGGTCCAGTTATCATCAAAGCTAAAGTCGGCTTTGATCCCAGTGTGCGAGAAAGGACCGTAGGAGAACATATAAGAGGTAGAATAATTAAAATTCGCGACCGGAGAAATTACCTCGTAACCTAAATAGGTATTCCAGTTCCCAAGTGTGAATTTAAGAGCATCATTGACTTTATAATAAGCGTATAACTGATTCACAATTTGAGCAGAACCCTGGGAGAGAAATACAGCATCTTCACCACGGGGTCCAAAGACCAGATCTGCCACAAAGCCGACTTTATCATTTTCATAGCCCAGTATCACATTGGCCATTCCAATCGCAAAACCGGGATCGTTTGCAAAGGAAGTGGCTGGAGCGGCAGGGTCCAGAGTTACGGCATCACTACCTACGATTTCTTCAGATTGGTTAAGACCGTTAAAATTTGTTCTGAAGTAAGCATCAACACTTCCGCTGATACTGAATTTTGAGGTTTCTTCGTTTTCCTCTTCCTGCGCCTGCAAGCTAAATGAGAAGACTAAGAGGCATGGTACAATGAAGATTTTTATTAATTTTGAAAATGTAATTGCATGCATAATTTTAAGATTAAAACATAGTTAGTGTATTCGTTTAGCGACGGTATTACTTAATGTATTTTAAAGTTTAGCAATTATATAACGGAGCGTTTGGAGGAACGCTCCGTTTCTATTTTAGCTGTTATTTTTGATTTAGTCCGAAATCTGGATAGGCATCCATTCCATGTTCATGAATGTCCAGGCCTTCAGTTTCTTCTTTTGCTGAAACTCTTAGTCCAAGAGTAACCTTCAGAATATAGAATATGATAAATGAGGTCACGATACAGAAAGCGGCATAAGCCCCAACACCAATAAGCTGAGTAATGAATTGATCGATTCCCGCCATATTTCCGAAGATACCAACAGCAAGAGTTCCCCATATTCCGCAGATCAAATGAACGGCTACGGCACCTACAGGATCATCCAGTTTCAGTTTGTCAATAAGCGCAACTCCCATTACTATAATGACACCTGCGAGCGCACCAATAAGAATTGCATCTGTTGGGGACATCTGGTCTGCACCAGCAGTAATTCCTACCAGTCCACCCAGAATACCGTTTAGAAACATAGTGATATCGTAGTTCTTATAAAGAATGCTGGAGAATATAAAGGATGCTACTCCACCTGCTGCTGCTGCAAGACAGGTTGTTACCAGGGTTAATGAAGTTAGTTCCGGATCTGCAGAAAGTACTGAACCTCCATTAAATCCAAACCATCCTAACCATAAGATTAAAACTCCTGCAGTGGCAAAAGGCATGGAATGACCAGGAAAAGCTCCAATTTTACCATCTTTGAATTTTCCAATTCTTGCTCCTAAAAGATAAATAGCAACCAGAGCTGCCCATCCACCAACTGAATGAACAAGTGTTGAACCAGCGAAATCGTAGAATCCCATTTCGTCAAGGAATCCGCCACCCCATTTCCATGATCCGGCTATTGGATATACAATTCCCACATAGAGAATTACAAAGATCATAAAACTATTTAGTTTGATCCTTTCTGCTACTGCACCAGAAACAATAGTTGCTGCTGTAGCTGCAAACATTCCCTGGAACAGGAAATCTGTCCAGTAAGTATAGCCTTCACTGTAAGCCAGATCGAGACTTCCATCGACAAGAGGACTATCCAGTCCAAAGCCTGCAAAACCAAAATATCCATTAAACTCTCCCGGATACATCAAATTAAATCCTAGTAGGCAATATAGCAACAGGCCTACGGTGATGATAAACAGGTTTTTAAATAATATGTTGATCGTATTCTTCTGCCTGGTAAGACCTATCTCTAAAAGAGCAAAGCCCATGTGCATAAAGAAAACGAGTGCCGTACAGATCATCATCCATACGTTATTGATAGTTAATATTCCTTCCATAATAAGTTACTGTTGAGATTGTAGTTTTTACTTGAGTGATTCTGAACCTTTTTCCTTGGTTCTTATTCGGTAGGCTTCATCTATTGTGGATACGAAGATCTTTCCATCTCCAACACTGCCGGTATATGCAGCTTCCATTAAAGTTTCTATGGTTTTATCCAGGAAACTATCTGTGACCACGATAGACAGGTATCTTCGTTGAATATCTGCGGTGCTGTAGGATACACCACGATAAACATGACCTACCTTTTCATTACCAACTCCGGTTACATCCCAGTAGCTAAAAAACGTAACTCCAATTGAGTGCAGGGCTGCTTTGGTCTTGTCAAACTCAGACTTGCGAATAATTGCTTCAATTTTTTTCATAAATGTTGATTAAGAGAGGTTTAAAGTTATTAAAAACTTCAACAGACCCTGTAAAAATATAGGTCTTCTGTCAACTTTTACGATATAAATAAAAAACACCCCTATAAATTTAGGGGTGTTTAAGTAAAATGTTTATAATCGAAATATATGTATCTGAGAATAGATCAAAAAAGTCTGGAAAGGATAATTCCGAGGAATATGGCGATAATTCCTAGGATGATACTACCAAGGAAATAAATAGAAAATGAAATATAATCACCAGATTTTATCATATTGAAATTTTCGAATGAAAAGGTACTGAAGGTGGTGAAGCCACCACAAAAACCAATGGCTGCAAGAAAGTATAATGGATGATTGAGCATATCCTGTTTAATAAACCATCCAAGGGCAAGCCCTAACAAAAAGCTACCCAGAACATTCACTACTAAAGTTCCCTGGGGAATAACACCGCCGTCATTTAAATACTTGCTCAGCAAATATCGCAGACTGGATCCTAAGCCGCCTCCAAGAAAAACGAGTAGCAGGTTTTTAATCATCTAATGCTGTTTCTTTTTCTCCCAGTGGAATGTACAAATGAGTGATCCATTCCGCTGGATTGGCATTGTCCTTTGGACCAGTAACATGCACCTGGAAGAATTCTGCATCTTCCATAATTACCAGGTCGTTCTCCTGAATATACTGGTAAGCCGCATCCCAGGCTTCCTGTAAATATTCATAATCACCTTTTAAAGTGGTTTTTAATGTTTTTTGGTTCGGCATAAAACCGTTCAGTACCTGGCTATCCTGAGGTGTAATTACTTCACTTGGAGTAAAATAGGCTGCCGAATAAATGGCGGTTCCTCTATCTTCATTTCTTTCATTGAAGAGAATAAAAGGTTTGTCAGTCATTTCAATATTATTAGAATTCATGAAGTTGCTCACGTCATTCGTCATATCTTGCATTTTACCCGCAATTTGTGAAAGTCGGCTCGCAGTAGTGATATAAAGATAATAACCTCCACCGTGTTGCGTCACTCCGTCCACATTGATCGAATAACTTTCGATCTCCTTTCTTATCTGTTCTTCAAGATTATCCAATCCATGTTTGAATACCGGCTGTAATCGCTGAGTCATACTTTCATTTTCAAACAAAAACGCTGCTTTTTCAAGAAAAGTTTGATCACCTTTTAAAGTCCAGGTAGTTAGGATGCTGTCATTTTGTTTTTCAAAAGACCAGGAGATATCACTGGTGCTTTCTCCAAAAGTTGTCTTGAAGGTAACCTGTTGCTCAATGCTACCATGCGGATTGGCCTTCGTGGTCACCAGCGAACCATCACCCATTTCTTCGCTACTCCATTCGTAGTTCGCACCCTCACCAATGGTCTTATCACCGTAATTAATGATCATGTCTTCAGCACCATTAGACCATGGTTCCCATTCTTTCCAGGTAGTAAGGTCATTTACCTCATCATAAAGAACTTCCTGGGGAGCTGCGATCATGCGCCGTTCCTGTACCTGGTAACTTCCATCTTTGGTGGCGATATAAATGGACGCTCCAATGAATATGATCAATAAAAGGAAAAACAGGTATTTAAGAATTTTCATGATGACTGGGATTATTGAGAACTAATATAATTATTTTGAAGTGGTTGTAAGAATCAATGATTCAGCTGCGTCTTGATTATAAATAAAATCACAATAAAAGCTATAAATGCTAGCAGCACCATCAAACTTCCTTTGTAGTATTTTTTATGTAGTTTCAGATCCTTTCGGTAACTAATGATCATAACGATGATAAATGCTACCACGAAAAAGGCAGCGAATATAAGTTGTCCGGTAGAAAACATTTAGTTAATTTTTCAGCAAAGTTAAACTTTTTAAACATTCTAATCATGAAGAAAGCTATTGCTGCTGTGGAAGAGTTTCATTCTGCATTTGGTCTTGGCATCAAACAGAAGCCAGAGGCCAATCTTGGAAAGAAAAAGAACCGCTTGCGTTATATTCTAATGAAAGAAGAGAACGAGGAGTATCTGGAGGCTGCTAATAATGGAGATCTTGTTGAGGTAGCAGATGCTTTAGGGGATATGCTTTATATATTATGCGGTACAATTCTCGAACACGGCATGCAGCATAAGATCGAAGAAATTTTTGAAGAGATACAGCGAAGTAACATGAGCAAACTGGATGAAAATGGTGAGCCAGTTTATAGAGAGGATGGAAAGGTCCTGAAAGGGAATAATTATTTTAAACCTGAAATAGGCAAAATCCTGGAAAAATAAAAATCCCGAAAGAGAACTTCCGGGATCAAATATACTTTGCTGAGAGGAGTTTTACTTCACCTCGTATGTCCAGTCGTAAAGATCTTCAGTTTCATTATACTGAATTTTCATAAGTGTATCCTTGAAAAAACTCGCATAAGAATCATCCATATTTGGTAATTCGAACTTTTCTTCTTTATAGCCGAAGCCAGCAATAGGATTGATCACAGTTGCAGTTCCAGATCCAAACATTTCTTTTAATTCTCCTTTTCTGGCAGCTTCCACGATCTCCTGAACGCTAACTCTGCGTACTTCTACTTCAATATTGTTTTCTTCCGCAAGTTTTAGAACACTTTTTCTGGTCACCCCATCAAGAATCCGGTCGTTTGTTGGTGCAGTTACCAGTTTGTTTCCTATTCTAAAGAAAATATTCATTGTACCAGCCTCTTCAAGATATTCATGGGAATTGGCATCGGTCCAGATAATCTGCTGGAAACCTTCTTCCTTTGCAAGATTGGTAGGGTAAAACTGTGCTCCGTAATTACCTGCTGCCTTCGCGAATCCAACTCCACCATCTGCAGCTCTGCTATATTTTTCTGAAAACTTCACTCTCACTTCTCCACTGTAATAAGCCTGTGCCGGAGAACAAATGATCATAAATTTATATTCCTTTGCTGCGGAAGCTGAAACACCTGATTCCGTAGCGATCACGAACGGTCTTAGATACAAACTATTTCCAAAACCTTTCTTGATCCAGGCTTTATCTAACTTTAGTAATTCTTCCAGCGCCTCAAAGAAATATTCCTTCGGAAACTCTGGAATTGCCATTCGCGCACTGGATTTATTGATCCTCTCAAAATTTTGCTCTGGTCTGAAAAGCCAGATACGATCATCTTTATCCTTGTAAGCTTTCATTCCCTCAAATACAGCCTGTCCATAATGAAACACACGCGCGGAAGGTTCTAAAGATAAAGGTCCATAAGGTCTGATGATAGGTTTTTGCCACGCACCATCCTTATAATCACATTCCATCATATGATCTGAGAAAACCTGTCCGAAAGCTAGATTATCAAAATTAGTCTTGTCTATTTTAGATTCGGTAGTCTTTTGTATCTCTATCATTAGTTGGTATTTTGTAGTTGTTCAGTCTTGTTGCACAAATTTACCTAATTAAAAGTAGAATCAAAATCTAAAGTTTTGGTAAATTTGGCGCAGAACACCCTATAATATCTGAGAATCATGAGAATAACATTAGTAATCGCAGCCATCGCCTTGAGTCTGGTTAGTTGCAAGGAAGCTGAAAAATCAACGAACAATGACCTTGCTGAAGTACAGGAAGTTCAGGAATCTTATGAGAGTTTCGGAAAGAAATTTTCTGGTGATGCGGCTTTGAATGCTTCGGAAATGCTTGAAAAATATAGAGCGCTGGAAACAGGTGATACTATTAACGTTAGCTTCAGCACCAGGGTGATGAGTGTTTGTAAGGAAAAAGGTTGCTGGATGGTATTGGATCTTCCCGAAACCGATCAGGATCCCATGGTGAAATTTAAGGACTACGGATTTTTTGTTCCGAAGGATATAGAAGGAAAAGAGGTAGTAGTGAATGGGAAAGCTTTCGCCGAAGTCACCAGCGTAGAAGATCAAAAGCATTACGCTAAAGATGCAGGAGAATCTGAAGAAGAAATCGCCGCGATAACAGAACCTGAACAATCCTTTGGATTCCTGGCAGATGGAGTTCTTTTGAAGAAATAATTTGGAAAGAAAAATTATTAAAACCAGCGATGGTTCTGTGACCATACATTTACCTGAATGGGATGAACAATACCACTCCAAACATGGTGCTATTCAGGAAGCCAGGCACGTGTTTCTCAAAATGGGATTGCATCACTGGTTGGAATCAAATTCAAAGAGACCACTGGAAATTCTTGAAATTGGTTTTGGTACCGGTCTCAATGCTTTTCTAACTCTTTTAGAATCCAATAGTAATGATATTGAGATAAATTATACAGGAGTAGAAGCATATCCTGTAGTTCCATCTGAAATTAGACTGCTTAACTATCCAGAGGCGGCCGATGCTGCTTCAGCTGAAGATCTATTCGAAAAATTACATTCCGTTCCCTGGGAAATTTCAGCTCCAATCACCGAAAAATTTTATTTACTGAAGAATAAACTGACATTTCAGGAGATCAATATGACCAGCCAGTTTGACCTGGTGTATTTTGACGCTTTTGGCGCGAGAGTTCAGCCCGAGTTGTGGGGAGAGGATATTTTTAATGCGATGTATAAAGCGTTGAGGTCTCATGGTGTTCTTGTAACCTACGCTGCGAAAGGGAGTGTTCGGAGAGCCATGATTTCCGCTGGTTTTCAGGTAGAGAAATTACCGGGACCTCCGGGGAAGCGAGAAATGTTAAGAGCTGTTAAACTATAACTGCATTCTCGTTAAACCTGTAGAATTTTGCTACACCTGCCTTTAGTCTGTTGTATATTTCTTCAAAAAAAGAGATGAAAGTACTTATTACAGGAGCTACTGGAATGATTGGTTCCAGGTTGAGTGATCTATGCAGAGAGAGTGGCATGATAGTACATTATCTAACCACCAGTAAATCGAAGATCGAGAAAAGGGAAGATTACAAAGGTTTTTACTGGGATCCGAAATCTGAAGAAATAGAAAAAGAATGCTTTGATGGTGTTACCACGATCATCCATCTTGCAGGTGCCAGTATAGCTGAAAAATGGACTTCAGAATATAAAGAAACGATCATAAAGAGCAGGACCGAAACTGCGGCATTGCTTTACGATACCTTAAAGAACAACGAACACCAGGTGGAAAATTTTATATCTGCCAGCGCTATTGGCAAGTATCCGGACTCCCTGGAAAAATTATACTTTGAGGATGACGAAGTACTTGCAGATAATTTCGTAGGAACTGTAGTAAAGAAATGGGAAGCAGCGGCAGACAGGTTTAGTAACCTAGGAATAGATGTCGCAAAAATTCGTGTTGGCTTGGTCCTTTCTGAAAAAGGCGGAATGCTTGAGAAAGTCAGGAAACCTATAGAGATGAATGTTGGTGCCCCTTTGGGAAGTGGTAAACAATGGCAAAGTTGGATACACCTTGATGACCTCGCGGGCATTTTTCTTCATGCTACAGATAGAGAGCTTACAGGAGTTTACAATGCGGTTGCGCCAAACCCGGTAACCAATAAAGAAATGACCAGGCAATTGGCAGATCAGCTAAATAAACCGTTATGGCTTCCAAATGTTCCTAAATTCGTACTTAAAACCATGCTAGGCGAAATGTCGCAGATCGTACTTTCCAGTCAGCTGGTAAGTTGTAAGAAGATCGAAGAACATGGATACAAATTTAAATATTCCAATCTTTCCAAAGCTTTGGAAGATCTTGTTTAAAACAAAAAAGGCTGCCAGATGGCAGCCTTTTTTTATGATTCGATCTTTTTAATTAAGCTTTCTTAGCTTCAAGGTTGATCGTTAACTGAATTTCATCGTTGATGAATTTGTCTCCAAGACCTTCGAATACAGATTTAGAACCATAGTTTACGTTCCATTTTGTACGATCAATGCTAAAATCTTTACTGCTGATAGTGTAAGTATCATTATTCTTGCTAATAGTTACAGGAAAACTAATGTTCTTAGTAACCTCTTTCATTGTAAGATTTCCCTGTAGCATTGTAGTACCTTCTTCTTCAGTGATTCCAGTTACTTCAAAAGTAGCTTCAGGATATTCCTGAACATTAAAGAAGTCTCCTTCTTTTCCTTCTACAGTTCCCATAAGGTGAGCCTCAAGATTGGACTTTTCTTCACCTTCAAGATCTGTAACTTCGATAGATTGCATGTCAATCACGAAAGTTCCACTCTGGATCGTAGAGTCTGTAGCCATAAATGTACCTTCTTTCACAGCAATAGTTCCTGTGTGATTTCCAGTTGGCTTAGAACCCTGCCATTCGATAGTTGAAGCAGTAGTATCTACCTTGTATTCCACTGCTTCAGCTTCAGCAGTTGCCGCATCTTTAGCATCAGCAGTTTCAGCTTCGTTATTGTTATTTTTACATGCTGTAAAACCAAGTCCAAGACTAGCTACTACAAATACATTCAGTAATAATTTTTTCATTGTTAAAGTATTTTATATTCCGCGCAAAAGTAAATTGAAAATCAAACCGGGCTTCTTAAAGTTTTATTAAATAATTTCTGTGACATTTTGACATTTCAGCTTAATTGGCAATGATTTTGACCCAATTGCTGCAGAAAGTAAATTTTTTATAAAATGAGCCGAAAAGAAGATAAGATCAAAGACGAAGATAAAAGAGTGAAAGACCAGGTTGAGGACGCGATGGATGAAGCAATAAATGAGGTAGACCAGGCCGGTGATGATACCGAAGCAGAAGAAACAGTAAGCGATAATGAACTTACCGAAGAAGAGCGCATGATAGAGGACCTTCAAAAGGAAAAGGATAAATTCCTGAGACTTTTTGCAGAATTTGAAAATTATAAGCGTAGAACTTCCAAGGAACGTCTTGAATTGTTCAAAACTGCCAACCAGGAAGTAATGACAGCCATGCTGCCAGTTATGGACGATTTTGACAGGGCTATGAACGAGATCATTAAATCTGGTGACGAGAATCTTCTCAAAGGAGTTGAGTTGATTCATAATAAGCTTCGCGAAACTCTAAAAGCTAAAGGTCTGGAAAGAATGGACGTAGAGCAGGGGAGTGATTTCGATTCTGAAATTCATGAAGCTATTACGCAAATTCCGGCGCCAACAGAAGATCTTAAAGGTAAGATCGTAGATGTGGTTGAGCCAGGATACAAGCTTGGAGAACGAATTATCAGGTATCCAAAAGTGGTTACAGGAAAATAAAAACGCTTTTACAGAATTGTAAAAACACAGTATGAAAGAAGATTATTACGAAATATTAGGCGTAAGTAAAGACGCTTCAGCAGCAGAGATAAAGAAAGCATATAGAAAAATGGCTTTAAAGTACCACCCGGATAAGAATCCTGGTGACTCCACAGCTGAAGAGATGTTCAAAAAATCTGCTGAAGCCTATGAGGTGTTAGGAAATCAGGAAAAACGTGCTAAATATGATCGTTTTGGTCATCAGGCTTTCGATGGCGGCGGCTTCGGTGGTGGCGGCGGAGGTATGAATATGGATGACATATTCAGCCAGTTTGGTGATATCTTTGGCGGTGGCTTTGGCGGCAGCGGAGGTTTCTCCGGTTTTGGAGGTGGCTTTGGTGGAGGTCAGCGACGTGCAAAAGGGAGTAACCTTAGAATACGCGTGAGCCTTAACCTTGAAGAAATCGCCAACGGTTGTGAAAAGAAGATCAAAGTGAAGCGTAAAGTTCAGGCTTCAGGAACCACTTATAAAACCTGTACTACCTGTAACGGGTCAGGTCAGGTAACCAGAGTAACTAATACCATACTTGGTAGAATGCAAACTGCTTCTCCATGTACTACATGTGGTGGGTCAGGACAGATCATTGACAAGAAGCCTGATGGTGCAGATGCTCAGGGTCTTATTATGAAGGAAGAAACGGTTTCTATTAAAATTCCAGCAGGAGTTGAAGATGGAATGCAGTTAAAGGTTTCCTCAAAAGGGAACGATGCACCTGGTAATGGAATTCCCGGGGATCTACTAGTTGCGATCGAAGAGAAAGAACACCCTAGCTTACAACGAGAAGGTGATAATCTTCATTATGATCTTTATATAAGTTATTCTGAAGCAGCTCTTGGTACTTCCAAAGA
>NZ_CAJWRQ010000069.1 GCF_913046405.1 uncultured Christiangramia sp. | reverse complement strand
TATGATCTTTATATAAGTTATACTGAAGCAGCTCTTGGTACTTCCAAAGAGATCGATACGGTAACTGGAAAAGTGCGTATCAAGATTGAAGAAGGGGTACAGTCAGGAAAGATTTTACGTCTTCGCGGTAAAGGTATTAGTAGTATCAATGGCTACGGAAAAGGAGATTTGTTGGTTCATGTAAATGTATGGACCCCTAAAACTTTAAATAAAGAACAAAAAGAGTTTTTCGAGAGAATGGCTAATGACGAGAACTTTCAGCCGAATCCAGAAAAAAGCGACAAATCATTTTTTGAAAAAGTGAAAGATATGTTTTCATAAAATCCAATTTTAAGAAAATTTTTATATATTTGATTATCGCTAAGTCTTTTAGCGATAATTTTTCTTTTTCATAGCAATTTTTTTCCCATCCTTAATTTATTAAGGGTGGGTTTTGTTTTTAAGGACTTTTTTGAATAATAAAATCTTCTTAATCGACTTTTTCTCTGTTGCTATTTCTATATCTTTAACATATTATAAAGAACTCTATGGATAATCTTTTGGTTGCCGAGAATGTCTACAAGCGCTTCGGAAAATTTACAGCTCTCAACGATGTTTCTCTAAGTATCCCGCGCGGAAGTATTTTTGGACTCTTAGGTCCTAATGGTGCAGGAAAAACTACCTTTCTCAGGATAATCAACCAGATCACCATGCCAGATGAAGGCAAGGTATATCTTGATGGCAAACCATTACATCCAGATGATATCGCTCACATTGGTTATTTGCCGGAAGAAAGAGGGCTCTACAAATCCATGAAAGTTGGAGAACAGGCGCTATATCTGGCGAGATTAAAAGGATTGAGTAAAGCTGAAGCTAAAGAACGGCTTAAATACTGGTTCGAGAAACTGGAGATAGAAGAATGGTGGGATAAAAAGATCCAGGAACTGTCTAAGGGAATGGCTCAGAAAGTACAATTTGTGATCACTGTTTTACACCGCCCAAAACTTCTGATTTTTGACGAACCCTTTAGTGGATTCGATCCTGTGAACGCGAATCTTATCAAAGACGAAATACTGCAATTGAGAGAAGAAGGAGCTACTATTCTATTCTCTACTCACCGTATGGAAAGTGTGGAAGAGCTTTGCGATTATATAGCACTAATCCATAAATCGAATAAATTACTGGATGGCCCAATCAACGAGATCAAAAAAGCATATACTTCAAACACTTTTGAAATAGGTCTGGAAACGGCAGATAAAAATGCTTTGTATGCAGACCTGCAGTCAAAATTTGAAGTTGGGCCCGCTAAGTACAAGAGTATTCAGGATGATCTTAAACTAACCATCAAGGTTGGTGAAAAGGATGATTCTAATGAGTTGCTTAGATATTTACTCAGCCAGGCGAAGGTGAACCATTTTGTGGAGGTGATTCCTTCAGTAAACGATATTTTCATTAAAACTGTGACTCAGAATGCGTAATTTAAAGTTGATCATTAGCAGGGAATATCTAGCCCGGGTACGCAACAAGACCTTTATCGTGATGACATTTTTGAGTCCGCTCATCTTTGTGGGAATGATCATGTTGATTGGTTATTTGAGTATGCTTAATAGTACCGATCAAAAGATCATTGGAATTCATGATGACACAGGAATATTTGCTGAAGAATTTAAAGATGGAGAGCAGGTTCAATATCTGGATCTATCAGAAAAAGATCTTCAACTTGCCAGGACTCAGGTTCTGGAAAATGAATATTTCGGACTCATCCATATCTCTCCTCTCAATTCTATTAGCGGCAAACCAGATACGATCGAATTCTTCGGAAAAGAGACACCGGGTTTTGGAACTATAGAGAATATCGAGAAAACCATATCAGATAAATTAACCCGTAAACAACTAATTGATAAAGGAATAGATGTTTCAGAAATAGATAAAGCGAGAGCAGATGTTAGCGTGGACATTCAGAATTTCTCGGGAGAGAAAAGCTCGAAAATGTCTAATTATATCAAGATGTTCTTTGGTGGTGCAGCCGGTTACCTGCTTATGATGTTCATCATAATCTATGGGAATATGGTCATGCGAAGTGTGATCGAGGAAAAAACCAACAGGATCATTGAGATCATAGTTTCTTCAGTGAAGCCCTTTCAGTTATTATTAGGGAAAGTTCTGGGAACCAGTCTTGCGGGACTAACACAATTCGTAGTTTGGGTAATTCTGGGAAGTGCACTATTATTAGGATTGTCTACTTTCTTAGGAATCGATCCTATGGCAGCACAGACGCCGGCAACTATGGCGATGGAAAATGCCGGGAATCCAAAGATCAATCAGCTGGTGATCGATATTCTGAAGTTGCCATATGCCAGCCTGCTTAGTTTCTTTGTGATCTACTTTATTGGCGGATACTTTCTCTACAGTTCGGTTTATGCAGCGATTGGAGCCGCGGTAGATAGTGAAACCGATACGCAACAATTTATGTTCCCGGTTATACTTCCTCTAATTTTAGGGATCTATGTAGGTTTCTTTTCCGTAGTGGAAAATCCGCACGGGACCGTATCGACCATATTTTCATTTATACCATTTACATCACCTATTGTTATGCTCATGCGTATCCCATTTGGTGTTCCATGGTACGAAATCTTAATTTCCATCATTATTTTAATTGGAACCAATTTCGCAGTACTTTGGTTATCGGCAAAAATTTACCGTGTGGGAATATTGATGTACGGGAAAAAACCAAGCTATAAAGAATTGTATAAGTGGCTTAAGTATTAGAATGCAGGACGATCAATCTACAAAAGAGAAAGTTACAGAAGTAATTGAGGAAGATATCTGGGGTTTGATCCAGGATTTCTGGAATGCCGGATTCAGTTATCAGATAGGAGGCGATGATATAAAGATCACCGTTGGAATGGTCATTATTGTCATCCTGTCCTTTCTATTGACCAGTGTGGCATTACGATTAATTCGATCTTTTATCACCTCTAAATTGATGGACGAAGACAAGCTGAAGTTTATAAGCGTCTTTAAATTCATCAAATACTTCGTATATCTAACGGTGATCCTGATCACTTTGAGTTCCACGGGTGTAGATGTTACTATCTTACTAACAGCTTCTGCCGCATTATTTGTTGGACTTGGTCTGGCATTACAGGAATTATTTCAGGATGTTATTGGTGGAATATTTATCATTCTTGATAAATCACTTCTGGTTGGAGATATTATAGAATTGGATGGCCGCGTGGCACGCGTATTCGAAATTAAACTAAGAACTACCAGGGCGCTTACAAGGGATGATAAAGTAATGATCATTCCAAACCATAAATTTATAAGCGATACAGTATATAACTATACGCAGAACCATAAGACCACCCGGGAATCGGTTAAAGTAGGAGTTGCTTATGGCAGTGATGTTGAAAAGGTTAGAATGATACTGCTGGAATGCGCCAAGGAGCAAAAAGGTATTTTAAAGAAGCCTGAGCCGTTTGTGCTTTTTGAGGATTTTGGGGATTCCGCTTTGATGTTTGCATTACATTTCTATGTGTCAGATAGTTTTGTAGATCCAAAGGTGAAGAGTGAACTAAGATTCAAGATCAATGATAAGTTCAGATTGAACGATATTACCATTCCGTTCCCGCAGCGAGATGTACATATGTTTTATCCGCCAGGGAATAAGATTCCTAATGATCAAACCATAGAGAATGATGCATAAGTCCTGGATATTGATCGTATGTTTACTGGGTTTTTCATTTCTGAATGCCCAGACAGCTGATCTTGCCAGGATTGAATACACTTATTTTCCGCAGAAAAATTCAGATAACTCTTTCCGAAGGTTTAGAGCACAGGTAGCCTATCCAATTGCTTTGAAGAAAGATGGTGCTTACCTGGTGCCGAGCGTAGAATACAGGAACGTTAATTTCAAATTTGAAGATCCTACAGGATTTCAAACAACAGATCTTGATAGGTTCCAGTCTTTTACCGGATCTTTGGGTTACACTTTTAAATTTGGTAATGACTGGAGATTTGGTGCTGAAGGAGGATTAAAGATAGCCTCAAATTTTTCTGAAAATACCATATTAGCAGATGATCTTATCTACACTGGTTCAGTATTCTTTGTAAGGATTAGAGATAAGGAAGAGGTGGAAATTCCGTGGAGACTTATTCTTGGGTTACGATATAGCACGACTACCGGATTTCCATTTCCATTGCCCATCGTGAGCTACTATAGAAAATGGGCAGAAAACTGGTCCTATACCGTGGGTATTCCAAAGACTAATTTGAAATATCATTTTAGCGAAAACAGCGAATTACAGGCCTTCGTTACACTGGATGGATTTTTTGCGAACATTCAAAGCAATATTGATACGCAGCCTTTGGTTTTTAACGACAGGCCAAAGGCAGAAAGTATCTCCATGACAATATTACTGAGTGGTTTAGGTTATCAATATAGTATTACCGACCATTTGAAGCTATACATTTATGGCGGACATACGTTATTGAACGATATCAGGTTGCGTGATGCAGATCGCGAGGATCTGTACACCATCAATGAAACAAACACATTTTACGCGAGAAGCGGAATAAAATTTACAATATTCTAATGGCAAAAATATTACTGATAGAAGACGAAGCAAGCATAAGACGAGTGCTGAACAAAATACTGAGTGAAGAAAGTAAGGATTATCATGTTACTGAAGCTGAAGACGGACTTGCAGGAATGGAATTGGTGAAAAATGAAGATTTTGACCTGATCCTTTGTGACATCAAAATGCCGAAGATGGATGGTGTGGAAGTGCTTGAAGCAACTAAAAAGATCAAGCCAGAAATCCCTGTTGTAATGATCTCTGGACATGGTGACCTCGATACCGCTGTAAATACCATGAAGGCCGGAGCATTTGATTATATTTCAAAACCACCGGATCTAAATCGTTTACTAAATACTGTTCGAAATGCCCTTGATCGAAAAGAACTGGTCGTGGAAAATACCCGGCTGAAGAAAAAGGTAAGCAAGAACTATGAAATGATTGGTGATTCTGAAGAGATCAGCAGGATCAAAGGCATGATTGAAAAGGTGGCTCATACCGATGCCAGGGTTCTTATAACCGGTCCAAATGGAACAGGAAAGGAACTTGTTGCGCACTGGTTGCATCAGAAGAGTGATCGCTCTAAAGGACCTATGATCGAGGTAAACTGTGCCGCGATCCCTTCAGAATTGATTGAAAGTGAACTATTTGGGCATGTAAAAGGAGCCTTTACTTCAGCAAATAAAGATAGAGCCGGGAAATTTGAAGCGGCTAATAAAGGAACTATATTCCTGGATGAGATTGGGGATATGAGCATGTCTGCTCAGGCAAAAGTTTTAAGAGCACTTCAGGAAAGTAGAATTTCAAGAGTTGGAAGTGACAAGGATATCAAGGTAGATGTAAGGGTAGTTGCGGCAACCAATAAAGACCTGAAAAAAGAGATCGAGGAAAATAATTTCAGAGAAGACCTTTACCATCGTCTTGCTGTGATTCTCATAGAAGTTCCTGCTTTAAAAAATAGAAAAGATGATATCCCGCTTCTGGTAGAACATTTTAGTGAAAAGATCGCTACAGAACAGGGAACTAATAAGAAAGAATTCACTTCAGAAGCTATCGAATTACTAAAGCAAAGTGAATGGCGTGGAAACGTACGAGAACTTAGAAATGTAGTGGAAAGGCTCATTATTCTTGGAGGTAAGGAAATTACCAGGGAAGACGTAGAGCTTTTTGGAAGCAGGTTCTAAGGTCTTTTATTTCTAGGCTTTTTAGGATCATATTTAAGGAAATACATGGTGTCTCCACTTGGATGGTCCCATTCATGAAAAAGATCAAAACCAACCCGTTGGTAAACGATAGCATTCGTTCTACCGCGGGTTTCTGCATATAATTCCAGACCGGTATCGTGTGCAGTTCTAAAGAAAACATCCTTCATTTCTTTCCCTACCTGGGTATCTGCACCTCGGTATTCTTTTAGAATTCCCCAGAACCAGCAGTATAGATATTCACCTTCCTGAGGACGTTGATTCTTAATATACTTCTGAGTCTTTAGAATGTCCAGCGCATTTTTCACTCCTGTTACATTAGCAACCAGCTTGAGTTGAGACCATAGATCCTTCCAGATATTATTGTCTTTCTTACTGGTTTTGAAAAGAATGGCGATACCCTGGCGATTTTCAGAAATGATAAGTGCATCTTTCTCAATTGCCTTTTCTACCATATGCGTAGCGAGATACCTGAACCTCTTGTCACGGTTTTCATCATTTTTAACGACATCCATAGAAGAAGGGATCTCTTTTAAAAGTGTTGTGACCTTATCGATGATATCTTTTCTCTCTAATTTGTCCAAGCCGAATGAATTTGTGGCGAAGATAAAAAAATTAACTTTTATAAAGATTGTATCTTTAGTGGTTCATTCAATAATCTTATGAAGAAAATAGACCATACCCAGCTCAAAGTAATCGGTAATATTAAACTAAAAGAGAAGCCTACAAAGATAGAGATGGACGCTTCAGAAGATAAAATTAAAGACGAACTTAAAGATGTTCGCAAAAAGCTTGGTGACTGGCAGGATGTGCTGTACGCGCACCATAAATATAGCGTGCTGGTTTGCCTGCAGGGAATGGATACGGCCGGAAAAGACAGTTTGATCAGGGAGGTTTTTAAAGATTTTAATAGCCGGGGAGTGGTGGTGCACAGTTTTAAAACACCTTCTCACAAGGAGCTGAAGCATGACTACTTGTGGCGACATTACATCGCTTTGCCCGAGCGTGGTAAATTCGGGGTATTCAATAGAACTCATTACGAAAATGTGCTTGTCACAAGAGTACATCCCGGGTATATCATGAATGAAAATATTCCTGGCATCAACAGCGTTGAAGATATAGATGAAAATTTCTGGAATCAGCGTTTTAAGCAGATCCGGAATTTTGAGGAACATATCGCCCAGAATGGAACGATCATTTTTAAATTTTTCCTTCACTTATCTAAAGAAGAGCAACGTGATCGTTTATTAAGAAGGCTTAACAAACCCAGCAAGAACTGGAAATTTTCTCCGGGTGATCTCAAGGAAAGAAAACTCTGGGACAAATATCAGGATTGTTATGAAGCAGCGATCAATAAGACTTCTACGGAAAATGCTCCGTGGTACATCATCCCGGCAGACGACAAACCAACGGCAAGATACCTGGTTGCAAAGATCCTGAAAGACGAACTTTCAAAATATAAGGAAGTGCAGGAACCGGAACTTGCTCCGGAAATACTTGAAAATTTAGATCAATACAAAGAAGAATTAAATGCTGAAAAATAGCAGCTTCAGTTTTTGAACTCTTTAAATTCTTTTAATTTGCGACCAAATCCCATTTAATGAAAAAAATACTTTGTACCCTGGCGCTGTCCTTCTTCGGAATTCATTCAGCAATGATCGCGCAATCTTCAGATTCTCTAAATATCAGGAAGATCTATGATATGTCGCTGCTAAATGGAAAAAGCTATGAGTGGCTGGATCACTTGTCGAATGAAATAGGCGGACGTTTATCTGGTTCTTTCAATGCTGAACAGGCGGTGGAATATACCAAAAAGGAACTGGAGAATTTAGGTCTGGACAAAGTCTGGTTACAACCGGTGATGGTTCCAAAGTGGACTCGCGGTGGTCGGGAATTTGCTTATGTGCAAACCGGTCCTGGCGATACTCGTAATGTTAACATTACTGCTCTTGGTGGTTCTATTGCTACAGCTGAAGGTGGTACGAAAGCACAGGTGATAGAGGTACAGGGATTGGAACAATTAAAAGAATACGGGGAAGAGCAGATAAAAGGAAAGATCGTTTTCTATAACCGACCTATGCGAGCAGATCATATACTTACGTTTGAAGCTTATGGTGGTTGTGTGGATCAACGTTATTCTGGCGCCGAGGAAGCAGCAAAATATGGAGCTGTTGGCGTTATCGTGCGCTCTATGAATCTTCGAATGGATGATCTGCCACATACTGGTTCTATGAGTTATGGTGATTTGACAGAAGATCAAAAGATACCGGCAGCTGCAATTTCAACGAACGATGCCGCATATTTAAGCAGTATGCTAAAGATTCAGAACGACCTGCAGGTATATTTTAAAATAAATTGCAAGAACTTTCCAGATGTGCAATCCTATAATGTAATTGGTGAAATTACTGGTTCTGAAACTCCAAATGAGATCATGGTAGTAGGTGGTCACCTAGATTCCTGGGATCTTGGAGATGGTGCTCATGATGACGGCGCAGGAGTGGTGCAATCTATGGAAGTCCTTAGATTACTAAAAGAAACCGGGTATCAACCTAAAAAAACGCTGCGAGTTGTATTGTTCATGAATGAAGAAAATGGACTTCGTGGTGGAAACAAATACGCTGATGTTGCAAAGGAAAAAAATGAAGATCATGTATTTGCACTTGAAAGTGATTCGGGAGGATTTACTCCAAGAGGATTTACTTTTAATGCGAGCGATTCTCAGTTCAATAAAGTTCTGTCCTGGAAGCCACTTTTCGAGCCATACCTGATTCATTATTTTGAAAAGGGTAGTGGTGGAGCAGATATTGGTCCGCTGGAAGGTGGCGATACGGTGCTTGCTGGTTTGAGACCAGATTCTCAACGCTATTTCGATTATCATCATGCTGCGAATGATACTTTTGATGCAGTAAATAAAAGAGAACTGGAATTGGGTGCGGCAACGATGGCTTCCCTGGTTTATCTTGTTGATAAATACGGATTGGATTCTATATCCAATACACCGCAATTAAAGAAGTAGGAAGAGAATTATTTAAGGTCATTTCTTCAAAAGAAATTTAAAGGCTCTACCTTTGCAACCTTAAATTCGAGCTTTGCAATTATCAGCTTATACGAAAGAATTCGGTAAAAACCTGAACATCGCCTACCCGGTGATGCTCGGGCAGTTAGGGCATGTCATGGTAGGCCTTGTTGATAATTTGATGATAGGGAGATTGGGTGCCGCTCCATTGGCTGCAGTTTCCTTGGGAAATGCACTGGTTTTTATAGCAATGTCTCTGGGTATAGGCTTTAGTTTTGCTATTACTCCGCTTATTGCTGAAACCGATGGGGCTAATGATGTAGAAGGTGGTCGAAGTTATTTCCACCACGGTCTTATTCTCTGTACGCTGAATGGCTTGTTCTTATTTATCATTCTGCTTATCGCAAAACCTCTGCTGTATTATCTTGATCAACCACCTGAGGTAGTGGACCTGGCCATTCCGTATCTTAATATTGTAGCTCTTTCCATGTTGCCATTAATGGCCTTCCAGGCGTTCAAGCAATTTGCAGACGGACTCTCACAAACCAGGTATGCGATGTATGCAACATTACTGGCGAACGTGGTAAACCTTATTTTCAACTATATTCTTATTTACGGGATCTGGATATTTCCACGACTGGAACTTGAAGGAGCTGCCTGGGGAACCCTGATTTCAAGATTTTTTATGCTCTGGTTCGTCTGGGAGATTCTCCGTAGGAAATCCAAATTTGCCGAGTACTTCAAATGGTCTAAAAAGGAAATGTTGAAATGGAGCATTTTTAAAAGATTGTTATCCCTAGGATTTCCAACAGCTTTACAAATGCTTTTTGAAGTGGCCATCTTCACCGGGACGATCATTCTGGCTGGAAACCTGGGAACGAATCCGCAGGCTGCAAACCAGATCGCTCTTAACCTTGCAAGTATGACCTTTATGATCGCAGTTGGTTTGGGTGTAACGGCAACTATTAGAGTCGGAAATCAGGTGGGATTAAAAAAATACCGCGAATTAAGACGAATAGGAATATCGATCTTCCTGTTGGTTTTCCTTATTGAAGCTGTATTCGCACTCCTATTTATTCTTTTGAAAGATATTTTACCAACTTTTTATATAGACAATGCTGAAGTGATCTCACTTGCCGCACAATTGTTGGTGATAGCAGCTTTATTTCAATTGAGCGATGGCATACAGGTAGTGATACTTGGTGCTTTAAGAGGATTGCAAGATGTTAAGATCCCTACAGTATTCTGTTTTATCGCTTACTGGAACATCGGCTTTCCGGTGAGTTTTTATTACGGGCAGCCAGAAAGGCTTGGTAGTATGGGAATCTGGCTCGGCTTACTGGCCGGTTTAACGGCTTCAGCAATTATGTTATATTTCCGATTTAATTATCTAAGCCGAAAATTAATTAGAACCAAAGAAGCAAAATTAAACACATAAACTATGGAATTACCAAAGTTCATATTAGGCGATAATACCGATTATCCTGAATCAATATTTGTGGTACATACCGAATTTCCACGCTTTGTCATTGACCTTAAAGATGATGAGGTAGAATGGCTGGAAGAGTTTGATAAAGAGGATGAAAAGGAATTATCTGGTGAAATGGAAGGCATCATTAAAGATGCTTCTGAATTTTATGACCGCGAAGTAAGCAGGTACGAAGAGAACTAAATGGAGAAATTAGTAGCCCTGGACAAAGAACTCTTTCTGTATCTCAATAACCTGGGGGCAGAAGAGTGGGACTGGCTCTGGATCGCGATCAGTGATAAATGGATGGCGATTCCATTATACGCGCTATTGCTCTATTTGATATTTAGAAAATTTGGCTGGAAGGCCACGCTGTCTACGATGATAGTGGTAACACTGCTTATTACGGCTACAGATCAGCTGGCGAATTTGTTCAAACATGGATTTGAAAGGCCAAGACCCTGCCGGCAGGAAGGAGTCATGGAATATGCGAGGTATGTAGCAGAACGATGTGGCAGGTTCGGTTATTTCTCTGCTCATGCTGCAAATTCAACTGGTGTTGCTGTTTTCCTCGGACTTTTATTCCGAAGAACGTATCCAAAAATGCTTTTATTTTTAAGTATCTGGGCTCTTGTAGTTTCGTATAGCCGGATCTACCTGGGTGTACACTATCCGGGAGATGTTATTACCGGTATTTTGATAGGAATAAGTTTTGGATTATTATTCCATGCACTAAGGAAATATCTTTTTCTGAAGTTTCTGAAGGATTAGGATAATTTCAGCAATGCTCGGGCGGCAGTGAAAGCAGTAGTTCTATTTTCTTCGATTAATCTGAGTTGCTTTTCAAGTTCTATTTTAACCTTAGTATTATTGTAAAACTGACTTTTCAGGTGATCGTTAATACTCTGAAACAACCAGAACTTATTCTGTTCCTGCCTGTTGTGTTCGAAATGACCGTTTTTGTCGGTGGAACTTTTAAATTCAGTAATCATTTCCCATACTTCGGAAATGCCCTTTTCGTATAAAGCACTAATTAACTGTACCTGTGGTTTCCACTCACTCGGTTTTGGAGGGTAAAGTTGAAGCGCACGTTTAAATTCAAGTCTTGCTTCACGGGCAGCTTTCTGATTCTCGCCATCAGCTTTATTGATCACGATAGCATCTGCCATTTCCACGATGCCGCGTTTAATTCCCTGTAATTCATCACCAGCACCAGCCAGTTTTAGAAGTAAAAAGAAGTCGGTCATACTATGAACTGTAGTTTCACTCTGTCCAACACCAACAGTTTCAATAAGAATGACATCAAAGCCTGCTGCTTCACAAAGCAGAATGCTCTCCCTGGTTTTTCGAGCGACACCACCTAAAGAATCTCCACTTGGAGAAGGACGAATAAAGGCATTTTTTTGAGTGACCAGTTTCTCCATTCGGGTTTTATCTCCCAGGATACTTCCGTGAGATACGGAGCTACTGGGATCCACTGCCAGGACCGCAACCTTTTTTCCCTTTTCAATAAGATAGGAGCCAAAACTTTCAATGAAAGTACTTTTTCCAACTCCGGGAACTCCGGTAATTCCAACGCGAATCGATTTCTTGGCGTGAGGCAATGCTCCTTCCACGATCGCTTCAGCCATTTCTTTATGCTTTGGTTGATTGCTTTCTACCAGAGTAATACTTCTTCCCAAAGCAGTCTTGTTTCCTTCCAGCAAATCTTTCAGTAAAGATTTTTCCGAAGATTTATTGCGGCGGGAATCTCTTATTCTTTGGGCAGATTCAGCACTAACATTTCCTGAGGAATTATTGCTTTGAGATTCGCTTAGCGCAGACTTATGCTGATGTTCGTTCAAAATGAAGCGGTAATTTTTATGAGAAAATTATGACTAGGTTTTTCAGGCATCTTTAAATGCTTGGTATATTGGAGAAAACTAAATTACTTAAATTATTTTACGCAATGAAGAATTTGTATAAAACTACAGTCACTACTCAGGGAGGTCGTAACGGGCATACTCGTAGTGAAGATGGTATACTGGATATGGAATTGAGAAAACCTAAAAGCCTAGGTGGTGAAGGTGGAGACTATTCTAACCCGGAACAATTATTTGCAGCGGGATATTCCGCTTGTTATGGTAGTGCTTTGGAGCATGTTGCCAAACAACACAAGATCGATCTTGGAGATTATAGCGTGACCGCTACAGTAAAACTGGGTCAGACAGATTCTGGAAATCTTCAGCTTTCTGCAATTCTGGATACTTACATTCCGGGAGTTGATGTAGAAACTGGTGAAAAACTGGTAAACGAAGCACACGAAGTTTGTCCTTATTCTAGAGCAACCAGAGATAACATTGATGTTACTCTAAACCTGATGCTGGACGAAGATTAATATCATCCAGATATAATAGCATTAGTTGAGGCGCCTGTAGGCGTCTCTTCTTTTTTTATAGGGATCTCTATTTTAACCTGATCCCAAACAAGTTCCATGGAAACAAAGTCACCGGCTTCTTCAAAGGAAATAGTGAATTGCTCGGTAATTCCAGCAGATTTCTTAACCGGTCTCTCCAGTACCAGAGCATCAAATTGTGGATCTCTATAGGCCTTCTTATCCATATTTATTCCCCATGGATACATTTGATCGTTGAAGATCACTTTCCAGCTATCCTGCTTCGGAATGCTCCAGAGCGTATATTTTCCAGCCTTCAAAAGACTTCCATCCACGAGAATATCTGAAGTGGTTTCAAAAGTTGTTGCTTCGTTACCGCCGGTTCGCCAGACTTCATTATAAGGTACAAGTTCACCAAAGATCTCACGATCTTTCCTGTAAGGCCGGTTGTAAAAGACCTCCAGTTCTATTCCGTTTTGCTTATAGGTAGCAACATCCTCAGGGCTATGCGCTTTCGTAGTATATCTCATTATAAGCATGGTAAGTAAACCAGCGACGATCAATCCTCCGGCAATACTCAAGCCTGTTTTCAATTTACTGTTCATTTTCTATCATTTATTAAGACATATCCAATAAACCTGCCATAAGGTTTACTTAAGCTAATCGCTTTAAATGTAAGAATATAGAGCGATTGTAAAATAAATTTCGGAATTTTTGCAACGCGGACATTTATGGTTCGTCTTTAGAATGAACTAACCCATCAAATACCAATTAAATTGATACAGCATAAGCTAATAGAAGCTTGCCAAAACAACAGCCGTAGGGCACAGTTGAAGCTGTACAACAAATATTGTGACGGGATGTACTATGTGGCGTTGAGATTTATGAAGGATACGATGGAGGCCGAGGATGCCATGCAGGAAGCATTTATTAAAGCTTTCTCTAAGTTACATCAATTCAATGGCGAGGTCACTTTTGGTGCCTGGTTGAAGAAGATCGTGATCAATAAATGTCTGGACAAACTCAAGGCAAGAAAAATGGAACTGGTAGCCATAAATGAGCAAACACTTGGCACCGTAGAAGAAGAGAATGACTGGCAGATAGATGACGGGATCGGGATAGAAGAAGTAAAATTGAAAATGCAGGAGTTACCCGAAAAATACAGGTATCCTTTAATGTTGTTTTTAGTAGAAGGTTACGATCATGAAGAAATAAGCGAAATCCTGGATATTACCCAGGTTGCATCCAGAACTCTGGTGCATAGAGGAAAAAAGAAATTGCAGGAAGAATTAAAATACTTAAATCATGGGACAGGATATTAGGAGGATGTTTCAGGAGAAGCCGGAACAGGAACACAAACTTCAGTCAGGGCACCAGCAACGTTTTGAAGATCGATTGAATAGGGCTATGCCATTGGAGAAAAAGAAGAACAATTTTCATTTCCTTCAGATAGCCGCAGGACTTATGATCGCTCTGGCTGTGGGAGCATTCTTATACTTCAGTAATAACGAAGCTGAAACAGTAAACTCACCGCAGATAGTGGAAACTCCTTCCGAAGAAAAAGTAGAAAGTGAAGAAGTTCCCGGTACCGACTATAGGTTGAGCGATGTCTCCCCTGAGTTTAAAAAGATCGAAGATTATTATATGGCCAGTTTAAATATACAATTGGCTAAACTGGACATGACGCCAGGAAACAAAGAACTTATAGATGCATTTATGAGAAAACTGGAAACTCTTAATGATGAATATATCGCACTTAATGCGGAAATTCAGGAGACTGGTTTGAATGAGGAAACAGTGGAAGCTATGATCGCGAACTTGCAGCTTCGACTGGATCTTCTAAAGAAATTGAAGAACAAATTAGATGAAATCGAACAATCAAAAGACCTTAAAAATGAAAACTATCAAGCATAAATTTATGTTATTGATCCTGCTCTTTATCACGGCAGGATCGTTTGCTCAAACAAGTAAACTGAAGAATTCCTACAAAACTTCAGCCAATGTGACCGTGGAACTGGATTCCAGGTATACCAATATCATTGTAGAGAACTGGGATAAGAACGAGGTTGCCGTAGAAGCCTATCTGGACGGAAATTCCGGTAATAAAAAAGCGACAGGAGAACTGCTGGAAAACTGGGAGGTAAAGACCTCTAAAAATGGTGATCGTGTAAAGATCAAATCCAGTGGAGGAGGGAACACCAATATGAACATGAATCTTGACCTGGACCTTTCAGGACTTGAAGAGCCATTGTCTATGCTGCCTGAAATGCTGCAACCTATGATGAATGAACTTGTGGGACCTTTGCTTGCTAATATTGCACAAAATCCGTTACCGGAAGGTTTTGCCGATGATATGGAAGAAATGAAATTCGATTATAGCGCTTATAAAAAAGACGGTGACAAGTACCTTAAGAAATGGGAGTCTAAAATGGACAAAAAGTTCGGTAAGGAATACGAAGCGAAAATGGAGAAGTGGGCTGCTGAAGTCGAGAAGAATTCGGAAGAATGGGAAAAAGAATATGAAGTGAAGATGGAGGCCTGGGGCAAGGATTTCGAAAAAGATATGGAAGCATGGGGTGAAAAATTCGGTAAGAAAATGGAAGCCTGGGGAGAAAATTTCGGAAAACAGTTCGAAGCTAATATGGAAGCCAATGGTGGACATATGTTTACTGGAAATAGTAGCAATTCATCAAAAAATCAGAAAACGATCAGGATCAAAGTTCCGAAGGATGCAAAACTGGAACTGAACGTTCGTCATGGTGAGCTAAAACTTGGAAGTACAGTCAAAAATCTGAAAGCCGATCTGTCTCACAGTCGGCTTTCAGCCAATAGACTCACCGGAAAAGATACAAGGGTAAAGGCAGCGTACTCACCGGTGAAAGTTGCTCACTGGGACTATGGAGTGCTAATTACAGAATTTGTGAAGAATTGTAAAATAGACAAGGCGGTGAGTATCAAACTGGAATCGAATAGTAGCGATGTGGTCATCAATGAACTCCAAAAAACAGGCGTGCTTAGTGGTAGCTTTGGAAAGCTGGACATCAAAAACCTTGGTTCAGGATTTCAGGATCTTAATATTAGTCTGGAAAATAGCGATCTGGAACTCAGTGTTCCTGAAACTGCTTTTAATTTCAGTTTTAATGGAATGCAAAGCAATATTAAGCAACCAGCCGGCATGAAGCTGAAATCCACAAAATCCTATGATAACGAGATGCTGAATGGTTACTTCAAATCAAAAGATGGAAGCGGTAATATCACGATCAAGGCAAATTATAGCGATGTATTGATAAATTAAGATCAAGCCCTTACATTTGGCTTACTAAGCTGAATGCAATAATGGAATTTTCGGAATTTATTAAAGGTCTTACTTCAGAATTCACCCCGGTAATAGGAGGAGAGTATGCACAGGAAGATTATGAATATATTGATCTCTCACAAAATAACAGGGATCTGCTGAAACTGGAAGTGGCATCATCTGCCGCTTTTTCGGTTTTTATTGATGAATATCTGAGAAACCGATCGGCTAAAGCTGCCTATGGTGGTTACAATGAACTAAGAACTTTGTATAATCGCAGCGAATTGTTCAATCATTCGAGCTCGAATAGAAATATTCATATAGGGCTGGATGTATGGGTTCCTGCTTATTCAGATATTATAACACCATTGGATGGAAAAGTTCATGGCTTTCAGGATAACTCAAATTTTGGAGATTATGGACCTACGATTATTTTAGAGCATCAGCTTGATGGTGAGTCATTCTATACCTTGTACGGACATTTATCCCGCACTTCTCTGGATAATCTGGAAACAGGAATGCTATTCGAAAAAGGTGATAAAATTGCTGAACTCGGAGATTATGCCGAAAATGGTGATTATGCGCCACATTTGCATTTTCAGGTCATCAAAGATATGCAGGGCAAGATAGCAGATTATCCAGGTGTGGTTCGAAAAGAAGAGCTAGAAGGTTATTTACAGAACTGTCCTGACCCTAATCTATTATTGAAAATTTAGAACTTTCTCTTCGGAAATATATGCTAAGTAAACTATTTT
>NZ_CAJWRQ010000068.1 GCF_913046405.1 uncultured Christiangramia sp. | reverse complement strand
CAGAAATTTAAAGCTACACCTATACATAGAAGATCATTTAAAATCGTCAAATCACATTTGCCTGATTTTAATTTCTATAAAAAAACAAACTCTTTTGATAAATTGGGAAGTAGAATTGTAGCAATAAATTTTATTAAAAGAAATTATTCCTTAGAAGATAAAGATTTACTATTAAAAATCAAAGAAGAGTTTAAATCTAGAAGAGAAGCTGAAAAATATGCCCGACTAAGACTGGAGGTTTTAATTCCAGGGAATCCAAACCCGGTGGCGACCTCAACACTTGGAGATCTAAGATTCGTTCCTGTTGGGCAATGGATAGAATTTTATAATCCTCAACTTTACAATACCGGAAATAACACTCGTGTAAAAATTAGAATTGTTAACGAAAATGTTATACGTGATGGAAATGACTTTGGTATCGATGATATTTCCTTCGCTGAAATTACCGCGGTAGATTATTCTTATGAACCAACATACGATCCTGTTTGTGATAATGGTGAACTTCATCTCTATTCTAACCTGGAAGGTGGTCGTGACCCTATTACTTTTGAATGGTCTGGCCCTAACGGATTTACTTCTACTGAGGAAAATCCTGTGATATCTAATGCTACTGCGGCAGATTATTCAGGAACCTATACCTTGATTGTTACCGATTACTACGGTTGTAATAGTGAGCCAAAAACAATGGATGTAGAAATTCAGGATATAAATGCCGGAGAAGATATTACTGTATGTTCTTCTGAAGCTGAAATTCAGCTTAATGGAACAATCTCAGGATCAACGGAAGGTGGAACTTGGTCTACTGATGGTTCGGGAACTTTTTATGATGCGAATGCACTGGATGCCACCTACACGTTCAGCGAAAATGATTACACCAGTGGTGTTACGCTAACGCTTACATCAAACGATTCAGAAGTAACCTGTACAGACGAGATTTTTATTGATTTTTATCTTGCACCAGAACCAACTATAACAAATACAAATATTACATGTTTTGGAGCTAATGACGGGACATCAACAGTAGAAATTACAGAGAATACAGGAACCGCACCATTTACTTATGAATGGTTGGATGATGAGGGCAATGTAATACAAACTACGCGAAAGGCAATTGATCTTGCTCCGTCTGAAAACGGATATACGGTTGTGGTTACCGATGCTAATGGATGTAGTTCGACGCTTACTAGCGATCCTATTCTTGAACCTTCAGCTTTGGAGATTGTTTCTATTGAGACCACCGATGCTATTTGTTTTGGAGAAGCTAATGGTTCAGCAATATTAGAAGTAACCGGCGGATTTATAACCGGTGAGACTCCAGGCTATGTATTAAGCATTCTTAATAATACAGGAGAGGAAATATTAAGCCAGACCGGTGAAAGCAATATTTTTAATACGGGAGAAATTCTTGAATCAGGAGTTTATACCTTTACTGCAAATACTGAATCCGGGTGTAATCTTCTAACCGAAAATATCACGATTGGCAAGCCTGATGAAATCGTAATTAATGAAGATGAAACTCTTACCGCTGAAGAATGTGGAGTGACCAGATTTCAACTTACCGCTCAGGTAGTAGACCCTAATTTGGGAGTTGGCAGATGGGATATTATTTCACCTACCAATACTTCTGCAAGCATAGAGGATGTAACAAGCCCAAATACCTGGTTTAATGGTGAAGCTAATACTATTTATGAAGTTTCCTGGATCGTGACTCCTGCAAACGATTTATGTGGTGAAATTAGTAACACTGTTACAATTGAGGTGCCGAGTACATGTAGCAAATTGGATTTTGATGGGGTTGATGATCATATCAATGTTGGTTCTAATTTTTCAATGGGAGGAAAGGATTTTTCTTTGGAAGCTTGGATAAAACCTCATAACGTTACTGGAGTGAAGACAATTATATCCAAGAGACGTGAAGGTGATAATAATATTGGTTATGATTTGTTTTTAAATCAAGGTGTTCCAACTTTTCGGGTAAGAAACCGAAGTGTAAGCGGAACCAAAAAAGTAGATACAGATCGTTGGTATCATATAGCCGCAGTTTACAGTGCTTCCAGAATGACATTGTATGTAGATGGCATTGAAATTCAAAATAATACAAACAATATTCCTGGAGGTTCAGGAAACTTTGATGAACCATTTATTATAGGAGCGGCTTATACTGCCAATAATATCTCAAACACTAAGGAGCACTTCAATGGTTTTATCGAAGAAGTAAGGATCTGGGAGGATGAAATTAGCAAACAGCAAATTCAGTTCTTCATGAATCAAAGATTGCAGAAGACCGGAAATCAGGTCGAAGGAACAATTTTGGACAACAGTCTTAATCTTACCAATGCGCCAGAATCGCCTTCATGGAATACTTTAGTTGGTTATTACCAACTACTTGCTGAAGAAAATCTTATTACAGATGGTTCCACACCTAACCTTGGTAGCGTAGGAAATTCCGCAGCCGGTTTACTAAAAAATATCCAAAGTCTCCAGCAAAATACAGCACCCTTACCATATATCTCCAATAATGATGGGAACTGGGATACCATGAATACCTGGCTTCGCCCTGATGTTTGGGATTCTCCTAATTCTAAGGGGATCAATGAAGAATCAATTGATTGGAACATCGTGCTTACCAGCCATGACATCAAAAATTCAAATAGAAATATAAGTCTATTAGGTCTTATTTCCGAAAATGGTACAATTAAATTTGAAGGTTCTACCAATGCAAGAACTGGGATGGGATCTGGTTATGGTCTCCTGATATCACATTATCTCAAATTAGATGGTGTGATAGATTTAAATGGTGAGTCTCAGTTAGTTCAACCTGAAGGCAGTATTCTGGATCCACTAAGTTCTGGAAATCTGCAAATAGATCAGCAGGGAAAAGCGAACAGTTACAATTACAATTACTGGACTTCTCCCGTCTCCAATGCCAACACCTCTGGAGTAAACAATGGGTTTTCATTAAACAATGTGCTTTATAATGGCTCTAATCCATTCATTTTTAGACCTAATTTCGCCGCAGCAGATGGAAGCGATATTGTTCTGAGTTCCTATTGGTTATATACTTTTAGCGGAGAGGCAGATGATTATTTTACATGGCTGCAATTCGATGAAACCTTTAAACTAGAACCAGGAATTGGTTACAGTATGAAAGGAACTTCAGGTGCTGCAGATTTGAACGTTCACCAGAACTATACCTTCCGTGGTATGCCTAATAATGGAGATATTTCTGTAGCGGTGGGAGAGGATCAGAATCTACTTACCGGTAATCCTTACCCTTCTGCAATAGATTCAGAAAAATTTATTGAGGAGAATGCGATACAACAACAAAATTTCAATGGCTCACTATATTTCTGGGATCATTTTGGTAAGATCGACAGTCATTATCTAGAAGAATATGTAGGTGGATATGCAGTATTGAATAAATCTGGTTCGGTATCTTCAGCCAGTTCCATTGATTCGAGAATTCAAACGGAGACAGATCTTCGAGGCTCTAAAAAACCAGGAAGATATATTCCGGTTGGTCAGGGCTTCTTTATAAATACTCAAGGTGCTTCAAACCCGCAGCAAATTACTTTTAAAAATAAGTACCGAGTTTTTGTTCCAGAAAGTTCCGGAAACTCTCAATTCCATTCACAGGAAGAGGATCCGAAGAAAACGGCGGAGAATGAATATGAAAAAGATACCAGACATAAGATTAGATTAAAACTGGAATCTCCTAAAGGTTACCACCGCCAAATTCTTGCCACGGCAGATGTCAATACTACCGATGGCTTTGATCTTGGATATGACGCACCCCTTATCGAAAACAATGTGGAAGATCTCTACTGGATGATCGATGAATCTGAATTCGTAATTCAGGGTGTTCCAGACTTCAATAAAGCCAGAGTTCTGCCTATAGGTTTCAAAATTGCTGAAGCTGGCGAGTATACTATCAAGATCGATGAACTGGAAAATATTCAAAATGATATCGATATCTTTCTTTATGATACGGAAATCGAAAAATATCATGACCTAATAAAGTCTGATTACAAGGTGACTACCGATAGCGTAGGTATTTTTAATGAAAAATACCAGATCGTTTTTCAGAAGCTTGAAGAGGAAGTTTCCGAAGAAGTTGTAGAAGAAAAGCCAGAAGTAGTAGAGGAATCAGAGCCGGAGTTTCTGGATATGAGATATCTGCGCCAAACAGATGAAATTGCGCTATACAATCCAGACCTTCAGAATATAGATTTCGTTGAACTTTACAGTGTTTCTGGACAGAAGATCATGACCTTTAGCGAAATTCCTACGGAAGAATCAATAAGCCTAAGAATTCAACAGAAGTTGAGTTCTGCAGTGTATGTAGTCAAGATCTATGTTGGGGAAAAGAGCTATTCCAAAAAGGTGATTATAACCAAATAATCTGGAATTAACCTTTATATTTCATGGGTAAATAGACTACTTTCTTGGTATCATAGAAGTCTTCTTCAAAATAATCGGACAGTTCAAAGATCTGGGCTGTCCGGTAATCCTTTAATTCTTCTGAAAGATCTCCGCCTTTCAGATATAAAATTCCGTTTTTGAAATCGTGCTTACTTTCCTTAGCGATCTTACCTTTCACCCAACGAACAAAAGTTGGCATTACTGCTACAGCTCTACTTACGATAAAATCATACTGACCCTTTAAATCTTCTACTCGCTGATTATAAGTGGTCACATTCTCGAGTCCCAGACCTTCTGAAACCTCGTCGACCACTTTAATTTTCTTGCCTATAGAATCTACAAGATCAAATTTAGTTTCGGGATGCAGGATGGCTAAAGGAATTCCTGGAAACCCCCCGCCGGTTCCTACGTCAAGAACTCTTGATCCTGGAAGAAACGCCTGAACCTTTGCTATTCCCAAAGAATGTAAAACGTGGCGAATGTATAATTCGTCAATATCTTTCCTGGACACCACGTTAATTTTAAGGTTCCAGTCTTTATATAATTCTTCCAGTTTTTCAAACTTCTGAAGTTGATCTTCAGTTAAATTTGGGAAATATTTCTTTATTAGTTCCAAAGCATTCAATTTTCAGCAAAAATAGGCATTTTTTTATGTCCATTTTTTCTGAATAAACAGTAGCTGAAAATTTTAATATTATAACTTTGAAATGTTTCCGAAGCAGATGCTACATTGAAGTAAAGGAGCATTTTCAGAATCATTAAAAAATTAAAGACATGCAGGAAAAACTATCGAACCGAATAAATGCGATGGCAACATCCCAAACACTTGCAATGGCTGCGAAAGCCAGAGAATTGAAAGCGGAAGGGAAGGATATTATTGGCCTAAGTCTTGGAGAACCAGATTTTAATACTCCAGATTTCATTAAGGATGCCGCAATACAGGCCATTAATGATAATTACAATTCCTATACGCCGGTCGATGGTTATGTTGAATTGAAGGATGCTATTATTTCTAAATTTAAAAGAGATAATGATCTTACCTATGATCGCTCACAGATTGTTGTCTCAACCGGTGCCAAGCAATCCCTGGCTAATGTAGCTATGGTTGTTCTTAATCCTGGAGACGAGGTACTACTACCCTGCCCATATTGGGTGAGTTATGCTGAAATTGTAAAACTAGCAGAAGGTGTTCCAGTGGAAGTTCCAACCAGTGTGGAGACCAATTTTAAGATCACTCCAGAACAGCTGGAAGCTTCTATCACTCCTAAAACCAAGATGATCTGGTATAGTTCTCCTTGTAATCCTAGTGGAATGGTTTACAGTAAAGAAGAATTAAGAGCACTAGCAGATGTACTCAAAAAATATCCGGATATTGTGGTGGTAAGTGATGAGATCTATGAGCATATTAATTTTGTAGGAGATCATGCTTCCATGGCTCAATTCGAAGATATGTATGACCGTACGGTAACGGTAAATGGTGTTTCAAAGGCATTCGCAATGACCGGATGGAGAATTGGATATATTGGAGCTCCGGCTTACATCGCTCGAGCCTGTAATAAAATGCAGGGACAAATTACCAGTGGTGCTAACTGTATTGCGCAGCGTGCTGTCATCACTGCTTTGGAAGCTCCGGTGAGCAAGATTAGTCATATGATCGATACTTTTAAATCAAGAAGAAAGCTGATTATTGATCACCTGAATGAGATTGACGGATTTGTTACTACCGAACCTCAGGGAGCGTTTTATGTGTTTCCAAATATTTCGGCCTTCTTCGGAAAGACGATCGATGGTACTAAAATCGAAAATGCAAGTGACTTTTCGATGTTATTATTAGAAAAAGCGAATGTTGCCACAGTAACTGGTGAAGCTTTTGGAAATCCTGACTGTATTCGTATTTCATACGCTGCAAGTGAAAGTCAGATTGAGGAAGCTATTAAAAGAATAAAAGAAGTATTATCATAATTGCAATTATGCACAGAACAAAAAAACCGGCCTTGGCCGGTTTTTTTGTTCTATAAATTTAGATTATCTGTTACGCCAGAAGAAAGGCGTTAATATGATAAGCACAGTAAATAGTTCCAGTCTACCTATGAGCATTAAGAAAGCTGACCACCATTTTCCAAAATCTGATAATATGTCAAAATTGTTCACGGGACTTAAACCTCCAAAAGCAGGTCCAATATTCCCAAGAGAAGATGCAGCACCTCCAATAGCCGTTTGAAAATCCAGTCCCATTCCTGCGAATACTACTGCTCCAATGATAAAGGAGAGCATATACAGTATAAAAAAGCCCAGGATATTAAAAACGATCTCCTTACTAATCGACTTCCCATTGAATCGTACAGGAAGAATTGCATTAGGATGTAAGGTTCTCTTAAATTCTATGATTCCGTTCTTGATCATGATAATATGCCGCATCACTTTTACTCCACCTGCAGTACTCCCTGCGGAACCACCCAAAAAGAATAATCCGAAATAGAGAATAGTTAGAAAAGGTGTCCACATCGTATAATCGGCAGAAACAAATCCGGTAGTGGTAATCACGGTTAAAACCTGGAACAGAGAATGTCTGAAGGCACTTTCGGCTTCACCCCAAACCATTGGATGCTCGATACTTGAAATTGCAACATCTGCCTGGAAATAGACCACCAGCGCTGAAATTGCCGTAAACCCGAAGATGAAAAACATATACCATTTAAACTCATCATCATGCAGAATTTTCTGCACCTGACCCTTAAAAGCAAAATAACTCAGTACAAAGTTACTACCCGCGAGCAGCATGAAGAGAATGATAATATACTGAATTGCAGGATTATCGTTCCAGTAAGCCAGACTGGCGTTTTTTGTAGAAAACCCTCCTGTAGATAAGGTACTGAAAGCGTGATTGATGGCGTCAAAAAATGTCATTCCAGCTACCCACAATAGAATAGTTTCGGCTACTGTATAGGAAACATAGATAAGCCATAGACGCTTGGCGGTATCTGTAATTCGAGGCTTTAATTTATCTGCGCTTGGACCAGGGGATTCGGCAGAGAATAGCTGCATCCCTCCTATTCCAAGCAACGGCAGGATCGCAATGGCTAAAACGATAATTCCCATTCCGCCAATCCAATGAGTTAAACTTCTCCAGAATAGAATACCCTTTGGAATCGCTTCAATATCATTAAGAATGGAGGCACCGGTAGTGGTGTATCCAGACATAGTTTCGAAAAACGCATTTGTAAAAGTTGGTATAGACTCACTAATGAGGTAAGGGAGACTACCACTTAAAGCCATAAAGATCCATCCAAAAGTTACAATAATATAACCTTCTCTTTTCTTTACCTCCTTACTATGGCCACGGGTAGTGAACATCAGCAAGGTCCCCGTAAATAATGTTACAAGAGCAGCGGTTGAAATTTCAAGAGTTACACCGTCATCGTAAATATAACTTACAAGGGTTGCTAAAAGCATAAAGCCACCATTACACAGCAGCAATAATCCCATCACATGAAGAATTATCTGATAATTCAATCTGGGCATTAGAGGAACAGTTTTTCTACTTTGTTAATAGATCTCGGTAGACAACAAACCACAATTCTGTCTCCGGGTTTGATAAGAAAATCACCTAGAGCGATTAAACCTTTTCCATCGCGAATAATTCCACCAATTATTGCTGAACGTGGGAAATCCAGATCCTTGATCTTTTTATTTGAAACCTGGGAGTTTGGTTTTACGATAAACTCCAGAAGTTCGGCATTCATGTTATTCAGCTTGGTCATCGCCACGACCTCACCTTTTCTTACATAACGGAAGATATTATTGGCAGCCAGTAGTTTCTTATTTATAAGAGTATCTATTCCAATAGAGTGACTTAGCTGAAAATAATCCATATTCTCGACCAAAGAGATAGTTTTCTTAACGCTTTTGGATTTGGCTACCAAACAGGACATAATATTAGTTTCTGAATTTCCTGTCACAGCAATAAAAGCATCCATATCATGGATGTTTTCTTCTTCCAGTAATTCAACATTGCGACCATCTCCGTTGATAATTAATACGTTGGGAAGTTCATCAGCCAGTTCGTATGCTTTTTCACGATCTTTCTCTACCAGCTTTACATTGAAATTATTACGACAAAGATCCTGTGCTGTTTTTCTGCCAATCTTACTACCCCCAAGAACCATTATATTCTTGATATCCTGTCGAACTTTCCCCGTCAGTTTATATAATTCCTCTACACCATTTTTTAAAGTGATAAAATATACCTGATCACCTTCTTTAAATTGGGTATCTCCTCTAGGTATCAATGTATACTGTGTTCCAAATCTTTGAATTGCAATAGGAACAAAGTTTAGTTCTGGAAATATCTTGGCTGCTTCCTTTACTGTCTTTCCTACAAAGGTCGCAGTTCTGGATAAACTCACTCCGATCATGGTTAGTGCACCCTCTTCAAATTCGTAGCTATCATTGAACGCCGACTGGTTCAGCAGCAATTCGATTTCACGCGAAGCAAGAGCTTCCGGAGAAATAAGTTCATCTATCCCGAAACGAGTGAATCCCAGTTCTCCCTGATTTTCGAGATATTCGGTATTTGAAATTCTGGCGATCGTTCTTTTAGCTCCAAGCTGCTTGGCCAGTACACATACGGTAATATTAGTTGCCTCACTTGAGGTGACGCTAATTACCATATCTGTATGTTTCACCTGCGCATCCTTTAATATCCTGATGGAACTGGCATCGCCTTTAATAGTCCTAATATCCAAGTGAGTATCAGCATAAGCAAGATTATCTCTGTTTGGGTCAATTAGCGTAATATCCTGAGATTCAAAGGAAAGTAATTTAGCTAAATGAAATCCTACTTCACCTGCGCCGGCGATAATTATTTTCATATAACAGCTTCAAATTGTGAAAGCAAAGTTAAGTTATTTTGCAGAAAGGAAAAATCTCTTTTCAGAGATAAAAAATCGGCTAATATCCGTTATTTTCCACATATCAGTTATCTTTGAAGCAAATTTCACCTATGAGTAAGAAAGTTACTCCATATAAAGACTCGCAGCTCACCAAAAAAAAGCAGGTAGAACAAATGTTCGACAATATATCTGACAACTATGATGGGCTTAACAGGGTTATTTCTATGGGAACCGATGTTAGCTGGCGAAAGAAGGTTGTTGCTGCAGTTGCTGCAACAAATCCAGATAGTATCCTTGATATTGCTACCGGAACTGGCGATCTAGCCATTCAAATGGCTAATACCGGGGCGTCTAGAATCGTTGGTCTTGACCTGTCTGACGGAATGTTAAGTGTTGGTAGAAAAAAGATTGCTGCTAAAAAGCTGGATGTTGGAATTGAGATGATTCAGGGGGATTCTGAAAATTTGCCATTTGAAGCTGACAGTTTTGATGCAATTACTGTTGCCTTTGGGGTTCGAAATTTTGAAAACCTGGAACTCGGACTATCAGAGATATTTCGTGTTTTAAAACCTGGTGGTATTTTCGTGGTTCTGGAAACTTCAGTTCCAACGAGATTTCCATTTAAACAGGGCTATAAGATATATTCATCTATGATATTACCGGCTATAGGAAAGTTATTTTCGAAGGACAAGGATGCCTACTCCTACCTGAGCGAGAGTGCTGCAAGTTTTCCTTATGGTAAGGAGTTCAACAATATTTTGTCAAAAACCGGGTTTACTAATGTGAGAGACTTACCTCAAACTCTGGGAGTCTCCACTATATACATTGCTTCAAAGTAGATACATGAAGAAATTTTTTATAATTGCCCTTTTTCTATTCATTTCAACTGCATCATTCGCCCAGCTATTTTCTGGAGAGAGTATTGAAAATCAACCAAATGTCGATAATAAAAGATGGTCATGGGGTTATTTTCTAGGCTTTAATAGCTACGATTTTGATTTTGACTATATCGATTATAATCCAAGCACAGTTACTGGTAAAGATTACCTTGTTGAAACTCGTACTGGTTTTAATGTAGGACTCATTGGCAATTTAAAGCTAAACGATCATTTTGATCTTCGTTTTGAACCTGGTGTAAATTTTAACACCAGGGGATTTCAATTGTATAGTGCAGACATCAATACATTCAGGGAAATTAATTCCACGTATGTACATCTACCACTTTTGGTAAAGTTCAATGCAAACCGACTGAACAATTTCCGTCCTTTCGTAGTTGGCGGTATAAGCACTTCAATTAATCTTAGCAGTAACGAAAATAATCCTGACGATATCACTGCGGGTCAGTTTAGGATGAAAACTAATTCTTACTACTATGAACTTGGCTTCGGAATAGATATTTATTTGTACTATTTTAAATTTTCTCCGTCTATTCGTGGCGTTTTCGCCATTAACGATGAGTTAGTTCGAGATAATGATCCTAATAGTATTTATACAGAAAACGTAGATTCTATGTCTTCAAGAGCTGTTTTTATCAACTTCACTTTCCAATAGACTCCTGTCTTCGGAATTCTGCAAGCGTAATAGCTGTTGCCGTAGCCACATTAAGACTTTCAGTATTTTGCTCCTTACCATATTGGGGAATGCTTATCTTCTGCTTCACTAATTTCTGAATTTCAGAAGAAATGCCATTTGCCTCATTTCCAAAGATGACAAAACTTTCTGAATCTAAGGCACTTTGATAAATATCGGCACCCTCTAAAAGAGTTCCGTAAATGGGGAAAGATTGTTTTTTAGAAATAAATTCATGCAAGTCTGTATACACAATATTTACACGGGACAGAGAACCCATACTGGCCTGTACTACTTTGGAATTAAAACAGTCTACTGTATCTCTGGAACATATAAGATCTGTGATCCCAAACCAGTCGCAAAGCCTGATGATCGTTCCAAGATTTCCAGGGTCTCGAACGCCATCCAAAACTACCTTTAAACCATTTTCTGCTATCGGTAAGTCTTCTCGCATTCTGAAAACTGCTAGATAATCTGGAGCCGTAGTCAGGGAACTTATCCTGGCCAGATCGGTTGAGTTCGCCTCAAAGAAATCGAGCTCGTTAACCTCTTCTAAATTACAGGAGCCAAACAAAGCATACAGCTCAAAATCAGATCTTAAAAACTCTTTTACCCCTTTAATTCCTTCAACAATGAATAGCTTTTCACGAAGCCTGTGCTTTTTTTGAGAAAGACTTTTTATTAACTTAATCTGGCTTTTGCTTACCATACAAAAAATGTATTTTTGAGCCCTAATCGATTATACTTGACACGGCTTCTCGCAAAAATATTATTATTTTTTTTAACGACTGTTCTTATCCTTAGCTGTAATGCTGTAAAACGATTAGAAGCCGATCAAAATTTATTGGTTAAAAACGAAATCTTTGCCAATGACGAACTAGTCAAGGATTCCCGAATTAAGAATCAGCTTTACCAGGAACCTAATACCAAACTATTAGGTTTTCCGCTTAGACTGCATTTCTACAATTTAGCACGGCCCGAAATTGACAGCATCCTTACAGAAAAATTTCTTGAGAACGAATCCAGAAGAAAGCGTCTCACAGCAATACTATCCAAAAAACAATTTGATCAATACATTTATTCCAAAAAGGAGTTTAATCAGTGGATCAAAAGAACTGGAGAGGCACCTGTCGTTTTGAATAAAGAACAAGCCGTTAAGTCTGTCAACCGTTTGAAATCCTGGTACTGGAATAATGGCTGGTTCAATGTAGAAGCAGATTACAAGGTGTTGCCTATAGAAAATAAAGAAAAACGGGCTAAAGTAGAATACTATATCAAACCGGGAAAGCCTTACACGCTTGATTCCCTTACTACAGAAATTGCCTCACCAGCTCTGGATAGTCTTTACCAATCTAACAAAACTGAAAGTGAGATCATAGCTGGCACGCAGTATAACACTATAGCTTTCAACGAAGAAAGAGATAGATTATCAGACCTTTTTAGAAATAATGGCGTTTATAATTTTGATCAGGAATATATTAGTTTCGACGCAGATACTGTGGATACAAACCACAGATTGAACACTACTCTGATCATCAAGAATGAGCGGAATAATATAGGAGACAGTATCACAAGAACACCCTTCAAGATCCATACGATAAGTAAAGTAAAGATCTTCACAGATTATAGTTTCGCTAACCGTAACATGCCGATTCTGGACAGTGCTACTTATCGGCGTTATGAGCTGTTTAGTTTTGATGAAATGCGCTACAAACCCGAAGCGGTCACCGATGCTGTTTTTATAAGACCTGGCATGATCTATCGTGATCTTGACCGAACAAGAACCTATAACAGACTCAATTCACTGCGAGTTTTTAAGTATCCCAATATTCAGTATACTCCAGATCCTTCAGATAGCACCAATACTAAATTGATCTCTAATATTTTTCTTAGTCCGCTTCCAAAGTATTCACTTGGTTTCGATTTTGATGTATCACAAAGTAATATTCAGAAATTCGGTATTGGATTTGGAGGTTCCTTCCTGATCAGGAACATTTTTGGCGGACTGGAGAATCTTGAATTATCCGGTCGCGGCAGTATAGCGTCATCAACAGATGCAGCCGCTAGCGCTGATAAAAACCGTTTTTTCGATATTACTGAAGTTGGTGCCGATCTAAAGCTGACCCTTCCGAGGATATTTCTACCTATAGATACGGAAAGGCTTATTAAGAAATACATGGCACCTTTTACCAGTATGAGTCTTGGATTTAGCTCCCAGCGAAATATTGGTCTGGATAAGCAAACGTTTTCAGGAATCCTGAATTATAACTGGAATCCATCCAAACAGCTTACTAACAGCATCGATCTACTCAATATCCAATACGTTCGAAATTTAAATACTGAAAACTACTTTAATGTCTATCGGAATTCATTTGAAGAATTAAATTCTATTGCACAGCGAAGTAATTTTAACTTCAGCACTCCGGGAAGTGACCTGCAAATCCCGGAAGAGGCCGATGGTTTTATAGACTATGTCATTAACGAGGACAGAACCAACACGGGACTCGAAAATGAAGACTATTTGAATACGCTAGACATATATGAACGAAAACTAAGACTCACTCAAAATAACCTTATTTTCGCCTCCAGCTACACCTATCTCTGGAATACGAGAGAGAACCTTTATGACAGAGAGTTTTCCCGATTCAGGTTCAAACTGGAAACCGCAGGGAATGTTCTATCTGCCCTTTCAAATGTTTTTAACTATCCTGTAAACGACCAGGGTAATGAGAAAGTTCTTGGGGTGGCTTATTCACAGTATGTGAAAACCGAACTGGATTTTATCAAACACTGGGATCTCGGGAGTGATCAGATCTTTGCCGTGAGAGCATTTGGAGGAATCGCTATTCCATATGGCAATGCGAATGATATTCCAATTACTAAGACTTTTTTCGCCGGCGGCCCTAATGACAATCGTGCGTGGCAAGCTTATGACCTTGGACCCGGCAGCAGCGGTAGTATTCTGGAATTCAATGAAGCTAATCTTAAACTTGCCTTCAACGGAGAATATCGCTTCGGAATCTTTGACCAGTTCAAGGGTGCCTTATTCGTAGATGTTGGAAATATCTGGAATGTTCTCGACTCAAGGACTTCTAAAGATGTAGTTTTTGAAGAATTTTCAGATCTTGAGGAATTAGCTGTTGGTAGTGGATTTGGACTTCGGTATGACTTTAACTTTTTTGTCTTAAGATTTGATATCGGCTTTAAAACTCACGATCCAGGACAACCTGAAGGAGATCGATGGTTTCAGGAGTATAATTTCAACCATGCTGTTTATAACGTAGGAATCAATTATCCTTTCTAAGCCAGTTTATTTTCTTATTTTTGTGAACATAATCAACTAAAAGTTATGAGTCACAATATCAAACCGGGCGTTGCCACTGGAAAAGAAGTTCAGGAGATTTTCAATTATGCTAAAGAGAAAGGTTTTGCCCTTCCCGCTGTTAACGTAATTGGATCAAGTAGTGTGAATGCTGTTCTGGAAACTGCTGCTGAGTTAAACTCCCCTGTTATTATTCAATTTTCTAATGGTGGTGCGCAATTTAACGCTGGTAAAGGATTATCGAATGAAGGAGAACAGGCTGCAATTGCCGGTGGAGTTGCTGGTGCAAAACATGTGCACGAAATGGCTAAACTTTACGGTGTACCAGTAATCATGCATACAGATCACTGTGCTAAAAAATTACTTCCGTGGATTGACGGACTTTTAGATGCCAGTGAAAAACACTACGAACAATTTGGTAAACCCTTATATAGTTCTCACATGATAGATCTTTCCGAAGAACCTTTGGAAGAGAATATGGAGATCTGTAAAAAATATCTTGAGAGAATGTCCAAAATGGGAATGACTCTGGAGATCGAACTTGGAATTACCGGTGGTGAGGAAGATGGAGTAGACAACTCTGATGTTGATGCTTCCAAACTTTATACTCAGCCTGAAGAAGTTGCCTATGCTTACGAAGAGTTAAGCAAAGTGAGTGATCAATTCACTATCGCTGCAGCTTTCGGAAATGTGCACGGTGTTTACAAGCCAGGGAACGTAAAGTTGACTCCAAAAATCCTAAAGAATTCTCAGGAATATATTACTAAGAAATACAATGTAGAAGAAAACCATATCGATTTTGTTTTCCATGGTGGAAGTGGCTCTACAGTAGAAGAAATTCGTGAAGCTATTGGATATGGTGTTATCAAAATGAATATTGATACCGATCTTCAATATGCATACCTGGAAGGAATTCGTGATTATATGGAAGCTAAAAAGGATTACCTGGCTACACAAATTGGAAATCCCGATGGTGAAGATGTTCCTAACAAGAAATATTACGATCCACGTAAATGGGTTAGAGAGGGTGAATTGACTTTCAAGACACGTCTAAAGAAAGCTTTTGAGGACCTTAATAACGTAAATACATTATAAATAATAATTTTAAACAGTCTTTTTCTTCGGAATTAGACTGTTTTTTATTGCCATAAATTTGACAACCCTGACGATTAAAATTTGAAAGAAATGGCTTGGTTTAAAAGAACGCAAAAAGGAATTCAAACTCCTACTGAAGATAAGAAAGATGTCCCTAAAGGCTTGTGGTATAAATCACCTACCGGGAAGATCGTAGATGCTGAACAACTGGAAAGCAATTTTTATGTAAGTCCGGAAGATGGATACCACGTAAGAATTGGTAGCAATGAATATTTTAAGATCCTTTTTGATGATAATAATTTCAAGGAACTTGATAAGAATGTTACTTCTAAGGATCCTTTAAATTTTGAGGATACTAAAAAATACACCGATAGACTTAAAGCTGCGCAGGAAAAGACTGGTTTAAAAGATGCTGTACGAACTGCTGTTGGAAAATCTAAGGGAAAAGACCTGGTGATCGCATGTATGGATTTTAAATTCATTGGTGGTTCCATGGGGTCTGTTGTAGGAGAAAAAATTGCCCGAGCAGCAGATTATGCACTTCATAATAAAATTCCATTTATGATCATCTCCAAATCTGGAGGTGCCAGAATGCAGGAAGCTGCACTCTCATTGATGCAACTTGCAAAAACTTCAGTGAAGTTAGCGCAACTTGCCAATGCACAGATTCCTTATATATCCCTTGCCACAGATCCTACTACTGGAGGAACTACTGCGAGTTTCGCTATGTTAGGAGATATTAATATTTCTGAACCAGGAGCATTAATTGGGTTTGCAGGGCCAAGAGTTGTAAAAGATACCACCGGGAAAGATCTTCCAAAGGATTTCCAGACTTCAGAGTTTCTGAAAGAAAAAGGGTTCTTAGACTTTATCACACATAGATCTGAATTGAAAAATAAGGTGAATTTATACCTTGATTTAATTCAGAATCAACCAGTGAGAAAATAAGTAGATATTTCTGTGTTTACATAACAAAAAAACGACCTGTTCTCTCAGGTCGTTTTTTTTGTTTCTGTACTTCAGCATTAATCGATCTTTCCTGAAACATGATCTTCTCTAACTTCTGGATCGCGATACTTGCAACAATCGTCAAGCTTAGCATAAGCTTCATCTGTAGCTTTTAAGCTATCGAGATCATGCCCGGCATCCAGAATATTGCCTTGAATCGTTTTAAGATCTGTTTTATTTTCATTGAAGATCAACTGTAGTTCCTGAGTTTCTAAGTTCCAATCGGCAAATTTCACACCCTTCGATGTTATACCTGCTTTCTCGATTCTATTCTTGCACATCATACAAACACCATCCACTTGAAATGATGCCTTCGCATTGCGATCCTGAGCAAACATGCTGGTAGAACCTATCATAAAAATTAATAATACTAAATATTTCATATTCTTCTGTTTAATTCAATTTAAATCTAAAACCTGCGTAGTATAAATTACCAAAAACGGGACCATAAACTAGGGTTGAGTCAAAATAATCTCCAAAGGGATCTTCCGCAGCAAGTATTGGTCGATCCTGTCTAACGTTTGTAATATTTTCTCCTCCAATATAAATTTCAAATCTAGCTGAGAAAACCCTGGTTATTTGTGCATTTATTGTACTTAATGATGGTGAATATTCTCCTACCCGGAACTCCTCCGGATTCGCGGCTGTAGACGGAAATCGTTGCTCCCCGAGCCAATTATAGGTAGCGTCAAACTTCCACTGACTATTATTTTTAATTTCGGTCTCATAGGAAAGATTCGCAAAGATTCTATGTTCCGGGATAAGGGGCTTTATCTTAGTTCCAGGCTGGTACTTAGTTTTTACATCGTAAAATTTATAAGCCATTCTAAGATCGAGGCGCTCTGCAGGATTGTAGCTCAATTCAGCTTGAAAACTATTCG
>NZ_CAJWRQ010000067.1 GCF_913046405.1 uncultured Christiangramia sp. | reverse complement strand
GAGCATCTCCCTTTTAAGGAGAGGGTCCTGGGTTCGAGCCCCAGCCAGATCACTATTTTGCTCGCTTCGATCTTTTGATCGAAACTTGTTGACCAGCCTTATGGAGGCATTCCATAAACTCATACCCGAGTGCTGGAATTGGTAGACAGGCATGGTTGAGGGCCATGTGTCCATTAGGGCGTGCGGGTTCAAGTCCCGCCTCGGGTACTACTTTCCAAAAAATTACAATTAGCCACTGAGGCTTTTTTTTATATCCTATCTCAATTTTGTTTAATATAAATTACATTTAATTAAACATTTTAACTTTTCTCTATCATTTTCACTCTAAATATTGTTTAGATTTGTTTAATAGCTTAAAAGAAGTATGGAACACATCAAACAAAACTTTAGTATTAAGGATCTGGAGCACCTAAGTGGAATTAAAGCCCACACCATAAGGATCTGGGAGAAGAGATATAATATTCTTGATCCTGAGAGAACAGATACCAATATTCGTACTTATGATGGTGAAGACCTGCAGAAGCTACTCAATATTTCTTTTTTGAATATTCATGGATACAAGATTTCACGGATCTCCAAAATGAAAGAAGACGAAGTTCATGCGCTTGTTAGGCGAATTTCAGCATCTTCAAGTGTTGAGAACAGAGCAAAGAATGCTTTCAAGCTCGCAATGATGAATTTTGACGACAGATTGTTTCAGAAAACCTATAATGATCTGGTCTCAAAATTATCATTTCGAGATGTTTTCTACGATGTTTTTATTCCGCTGCTTGAAGAGATTGGGCTGCTTTGGCAGACTGATACCATCAAACCTATTCACGAGCATTACATCATAGAGCTTATTAAACAAAAGATATATATCAATATAGCCGAACTAAAATCTAACGGCGAGGAAGAAAATAATGATAAATTATATGTGCTTTTTCTTCCTTACAATGAAATCCACGATATTGGGATTTTGTATCTCAACTATGAGCTTTTAAACGCAGGTAAAAATGTTATCTATGTTGGTCCAAGCTTACCATTAGACAATATGGATTACCTGATGAAAATCCATAATGATCCGGTATTCGTAAGTTATCTTACCATCTCACCTGTAAATACAGATGTCTCAGAATTTCTAAATGAGTTCCAGGAGAAGTTATGCCGGGATAAGCCAAGAGAATTCTTGTTATTTGGACAAAGAACAAAAGAAATAGATCAGGCCACTCTTCCTGAAAACATCAAAGTACAGACATCCATTAAAGATTTTATAAATAGTCTCTAAAAATCCTCAATGCCAAAAAAGATAAATATTATAGGATCCGGTTTTTCATCTCTAGCAGCTTCCTGCTACCTGGCTCAAGCCGGTTACGAGGTAGAAGTATTCGAAAAGAATGATACGGTAGGTGGTAGAGCCCGCCAATTGAAACGTGATGGGTTTACTTTTGATATTGGTCCAACCTGGTACTGGATGCCAGATGTTTTTGAACGTTTCTTTTCTGACTTCGGAAAATCAGCTTCAGATTATTTTCAGCTGAACAAATTAGATCCAGCTTATGAAGTTTACTTCGGTAAAGATGATTCCGTTATAATTCCGGGTAGCCTTGAAGAGATCTATGAGACCTTTGAAGAAGTTGAAAAGGGAAGTTCTGAAAAACTGAAGAAATTCATTGCGAAAGCACGTGACAATTATGATATAGCCATTAAAGATCTGGTTTATCGTCCTGGAGTTTCTCCAATGGAACTTGTAACAACTGCGACCGCAACAAGACTAGGCCGGTTTTTTACAAATATTAGCGGAGATGTTCGCAAAGAGTTTTCTAATGAGAAATTAAGACAGATTCTCGAATTTCCAGTGTTGTTTCTGGGAGCAAAACCAAGTGATACTCCAGCTTTTTATAGTTTTATGAATTATGCCGACTTTGGATTGGGCACCTGGCATCCTCATGGAGGGATGTACAAAGTTATAGAAGGCATTAAAGAGCTCGCAGAGTCTTTAGGCGTAAAGTTTCAGCTCAATGCTAATGTCGAGGCTATTACTACTGAAGATCGTGCAGCAAAAGCGTTGAAAATAGACGGGAAACTTTATCCTGCAGATATCATTCTTTCTGGTGCAGATTATAATCATACAGAAACCTTACTTCCGGAATTCGATAGACAGTATTCTGAAAAGTACTGGGAGAAGAAAACGTTTGCACCCTCGTCCCTACTGTTTTATGTAGCCTTTGATAAGAAATTGAAGAATGTATCTCACCATACACTATTTTTTGATAGTAGTTTTAAGGATCATGCAAAAGCCATCTATGATGACGCTGCCTGGCCTGAAGATCCACTGTTCTATGCCAGTTTCCCTTCAAAGACTGATGATACCGTAGCTCCTGAAGGAAAGGAAGCAGGAATATTCTTAATTCCTCTTGCTCCAGATCTCGAAGATACCGATGAGATTCGGGAACGTTATTTTAATATGATAATCGAACGTTTTCAGGCGCTTACAGGGCAGGAAATAAAAACAAATATTATATTTAAGGAATCCTTTTGTGTAAAGGATTTCAAGGAAGCTTATAATTCCTATAAAGGGAATGCCTACGGAATGGCAAATACACTTTTCCAGACAGCATTTTTAAGACCAAAAATTAGAAGTAAAAAGCTGGAACAATTATATTTTACCGGGCAGTTAACCGTTCCTGGACCAGGTGTACCGCCATCCCTTATATCTGGGAAACTTGCAGCTGGACTGATACAACAAAATGAACAAAACTAATTTATGAAAGCGATTTTTGATACGGTATCCCGGTCCTGTAGCAAAACTGTTACCAATAGCTACAGTACTTCTTTTAGTCTGGCCACTAAGATGCTGGCCCCCACTATCAGGCAGGATATTTATAATATTTATGGATTTGTAAGATTTGCTGATGAAATCGTGGATAGCTTTCATGATTATGACAAGGATTTATTATTTAAAGATTTTGAAGCTGATCTATATAAGGCGCTGGATCAAAGGATTTCTCTTAATCCTATTCTAAATGCTTTTCAGGAAACGGTTCACCGTTACGATATAGAACCTCAACTTTACAAGGCATTTATGGATAGTATGCGACTGGATCTGCATAAATCTGAATACCTGAGCATGGAAGAATATCGCCAGTATATCTACGGTAGCGCAGATGTTGTTGGTCTTATGTGTTTAAAAGTTTTTGTAAAAGGTGACCAGGCGAAGTACGAGGAGTTAAAATCATCGGCTATGAGTCTAGGTTCGGCTTTCCAGAAAGTGAACTTTCTACGGGATCTTAAGGCAGATTATGAAGATCTTAGCAGATCCTATTTCCCAAATGTGGACCTTTCAGAATTAGACGAAGTAAATAAACAACAGATTGTTGCTGAAATTGAAGAAGACTTCAGTAAAGGTCTTAGCGGGATCGCTCATCTTCCGGTAGAAGCGAAGTTTGGTGTGTATACTGCTTATATATATTATAGAAAATTACTTCAGAAACTTAAAAACGTCCCATCTCTGGAGATTAAAAATTGCCGGGTTCGTGTTCCTAATTATCAGAAGGCAGGATTACTGGCAAAATCCTATATTTCTTATAGACTGAATTTAATATAATTGATGATGATGCAAGTGATATTATGGCTATTAGTATTTTTTGGAACCTTTATGATGATGGAGGGAATGGCGTGGTTCACACACAAATATGTGATGCATGGTTTCTTATGGAAATTGCATAAGGATCACCACCACAAAGATCACAGTAGCTGGTGGGAGCGAAACGATCTCTTTTTCGTTTTTTACGCTCTTGTAAGTATTGGGTGTTTCCTGCTTTGGAGGTATGAAGATGTATGGTTCGGCCTACCTATTGGACTTGGGATTCTCGCATATGGCATCACATATTTTACAGTGCACGATATTTTTATACACCAAAGGTTTAAGATCTTTAGAAATGCGAATAATAAATACGCAAAAGGTATAAGACGAGCGCATAAAATGCACCATAAACATTTAGGAAAGGATGACGGCGAATGCTTCGGAATGCTATTCGTACCTTTCAAATATTTCAGAAAATAAAATATACCCCCAAATGATCACGCCAGACTATTACTACATCATCGTTGGTGGTGGACTGGCTGGGCTACAGCTTGCTCTTGAAATCAGGAAGGACATTTTCTTTAAAGGAAAAAAGATTGCGATTATTGATCCTGCGCTCAAAGATGAAAACGACAAAACCTGGTGCTTCTGGGAAGAAGGTTCAGGTAAATGGGACGAGCTTATTCAGAAGGAATGGCAGCAAGGATTATTTATAGCAGATTCTGTAGAGAAAGAACTGGATTTTGCTCCTTACAGCTATAAGATGCTAAGCTCCATCGACTTTTATGATTATGCGAAACGCGAATTAACAAAGGATCCTGACACATACTTCATTCAGGATGAGATTATTAAGATCGATGAAGTTACACGTACTGCATCAGGCAAGAAAGATTCTTACACCGCTACTCATTTTTTTGACAGCAGACCACCACATGCATATAAAGATGATTCTGGTAGCGCCAAAATCTATCAGCACTTTAAAGGGATATATATTGAAACTCAGGAAGCACAATTTGATCCTGAACGCTTTACCATGATGGACTATCGGGTCATGTACAGGAACAGCACTTGCTTTACTTATGTCCTACCATTATCTCCTAAAAACGCTCTTGTAGAGTTTACCTTTTTTACTCCTTTCCTAACTGAAGAAAAAGTATATGATGAGCAACTAGAAAAATATATTCGGGAAGTTTTAAAAATTGAAGATTACAGCATCACTGAAAGTGAAACGGGCGTAATTCCAATGACCGACTACCCTTTCCATCAGCATAATTCCAAACATGTTACGAAGATAGGAACGGCTGGTGGTTGGGTAAAGGCATCTACAGGGTATTCATTTAAGAGTGCTGAACGAAAAGTAAGCAAAATGCTCTCAAATATCAAAAGTGGTAAGAGGCCGGCGCAAGGTCTATTCAGCAAAAGATTTCAGCGGTATGATGCGATATTTCTGGATGTTCTGGAAAAGCGGAATGATCTTGGTGAATCATTGTTCACTAAGTTCTATACGAAAAATAGTATTCAGAATATATTCAAATTTCTGGATGAAGAAACCACATTTTCCGAAGAGATCAAGATCATGCAAAGCATGTTTCACCCGCAGTTCCTGAAATCTTTCTTCAATAAATTATAATTACTCTTGCAGCAATTTATCGAGAGTGCTTCGAAAGCTGTCTGAGTTCCAGTCGGCAGACCCAACTTTGTCGATCACAATTTTTCCTGATTTTGAGATCACATAAGTAGTTGGCAACGTTTTACCCAGCATTGGCTCAGGTGCTTTAGTCCGCATCTTATAGGAAGGTAAAGTAAAACGTTTACGCTTCATGTAATTATCTGTGGTTTGATGCTGTTCTCCTGAAACAAATACAAAACGTACTTTTTCACCATAATCCTCATAAACTTCCTGGAAACTTGGCATTTCTGCAATACATGGCGGACACCAGGTTGCCCAGAAATTGACTACGATAACTTGATTTTCAAACTCAGAAAATTCTATTCTCTTACCTCTTTTATCTTCCAGTATCCAATCATAGCTGGCTAGTTTTTCCTGATCCTCTTCATCATTAACAGAGGGCGCGAAGGAAATAAGTTTATTCACAAAGATCTGAACCGGCTTCCTGGTTTGAGGTATCACCATCACCAGAATTATCACAATAATGATAATATTTGACCACTGATTTTTAAATAATTTCATAGCATTGCTTAAGTCCTGCAAAGAACGGAAAATTTACAATTTTGGGCGGTAAACGTCTGGATTCAATTTTAATCGTAGCTAAAAATTCCAGCCCGAATATCAGCTAATTAGGATTTGATGCTAATACAGATTCTCTAAAAACAAAAAACCTCAGGATTACTCCTGAGGTTTTTTAGAATTATATAACTAAATGCTTATGCTGCGTTCTCCTTTTTAATAAGGTTTAATGCAGATCCATGCTTATACCACTCAATTTGAGGCAGGTTATAAGTATGATTCGCTTTAATTGTATCCTTACTTCCATCTGCATGTACGATCTCTATAGTAAGAGGTGTATCTGGTGCGAAGTTTTCAAGATCTATAAAGTTAAAAGTATCATCTTCCTGGATTAGATCATAATCACTTTCATTTGCGAAAGTAAGACCTAACATTCCCTGTTTCTTAAGGTTTGTCTCATGTATACGAGCAAAGGATTTTACAAGTACCACCTTAACACCTAAATGTCTCGGCTCCATAGCTGCGTGCTCTCTGGAAGAACCTTCACCATAGTTATGATCTCCTACTATAACGGTTGGAATACCTGCTTTTTTGTACTCTCTCTGTACTGCCGGCACACCATCGTACTCACCAGTAAGCTGATTCTTTACAAAATTAGTCTTCTCGTTGTAAGCGTTAATAGCTCCAATAAGACAGTTATTAGAAATATTATCTAAATGACCTCTATATCTCAACCATGGTCCTGCCATAGAAATATGGTCGGTAGTACATTTACCCCATGCTTTGATCAATAATTTAGCGCCAGTAAGATTTTTACCATCCCAAGGCTCGAAAGGTGTAAGCAATTGAAGTCTTTCACTATCTTCAGCCACTTTAACTTCCACACTGTTTCCATCCTCATTTGGAGCAACATATCCAGCATCCTCTACAGCAAATCCTTTTGTAGGAAGTTCAATTCCCTGAGGTTCATCCAACATTACTTCTTCACCATCCTCGTTCATTAATTTATCACGGGTTGGATCAAAATCCAGTCTACCAGAAATTGCAATTGCTGCAACCATTTCAGGAGAACCTACAAAAGCGTGTGTATTTGGGTTTCCATCTGCACGCTTAGAGAAGTTACGGTTGAAAGAATGCACGATCGTGTTCTTCTCTTCACCTTTTCTATCTGAACGATCCCATTGACCAATACATGGTCCACAGGCATTTGTAAATATAGTTGCATCAAGATCTTCAAAGATCTGAAGCAATCCATCTCTTTCAGCCGTGAATCTAATTTGTTCAGATCCCGGGTTAATCCCGAAGTCAGATTTAGCCTTTACTTTCTTATCCACCGCCTGTTTTGCGATAGAAGCTGCTCTGGTTAAATCTTCATAAGATGAGTTCGTACAGGAACCAATCAGACCCCAATCAACATTGATTGGCCAGTCATGCTCCTTCGCTTTCGCTCCCATTTCAGAAATAGGAGTTGCAAGATCTGGAGTAAATGGTCCATTTAAGTGAGGCTTTAATTCATCTAAATTGATCTCGATCAATTCATCAAAATACTGCTCTGGATTTGCATATACTTCGTCATCACCAGTTAAGTGCTCACATACTTCATTCGCTGCATCTGCAACATCTGCACGGTTCGTAGCTCTCAGGTAACGCTCCATAGAGTCATCGTAACCAAAAGTAGAAGTAGTCGCTCCAACTTCAGCACCCATATTACAGATTGTACCTTTACCAGTACAGGAAAGGTTACGCGCACCTTCACCAAAATATTCTATGATTGCTCCGGTACCACCTTTTACAGTAAGGATACCTGCAACTTTTAAGATCACATCTTTAGAAGAAGTCCAACCAGAAAGTTTTCCGGTTAATTTCACTCCAATAAGTTTCGGGAATTTAAGCTCCCAAGGCATTCCTGCCATTACATCAACGGCATCAGCTCCACCTACTCCAATAGCAACCATTCCTAATCCACCGGCGTTTACCGTGTGAGAATCGGTTCCAATCATCATTCCACCTGGAAATGCATAGTTTTCTAGAACAACCTGGTGAATAATACCTGCCCCTGGTTTCCAGAATCCAATTCCGTATTTGTTTGATACTGATTCCAGAAAATCGAAAACCTCACTACTACTTTTATTTGCAGATTGCAAATCTATCGCAGCTCCCATTTTCGCCTGGATAAGGTGATCACAATGTACAGTTGTAGGAACAGCTACCTGCTTCTTACCTGCCTGCATAAATTGCAATAATGCCATTTGCGCAGTCGCATCTTGACAAGCAATTCTATCCGGTGAAAATTCTACATAATCCTTACCTCTTTGGAATGCTTCTTTAGCACTCCCATCCCATAAGTGAGAATAAAGGATCTTTTCTGAAAGCGTCAAAGGTTTACCAACAACTTCACGTGCTGTATTCACACGTTCAGCCATGTGGCTATACACCTTCTTAATCATATCAATATCGTATGCCATATTCTGTTTTGTTTTTATTCTAAAAAAGTCTTGCAAAAATAGGAAATTTAGACCGATTTTAAAAATAAGGAGCAATACTCAGAAATCGCTGTAAATTATTTTTGAAATTGTAATTTTTACGATAGAAAATTCAATAAAAATGAATTTTAGGTTAGATTTCTAAGAATTCGATAATTTCTGAAGTCTATATCGAATATCTGGCAGGTTCGCGGAGCGACTTTTGTCTTCGGAATAAATAAACTACAGGAGCCATAAAAGCAATAAAAAACATGGACAGGATCCAGAATGATTTGTCACGTAGCTTATTCAGAATCATATCCAGGAGAATGATGACCCAGAATCCGAATAACAATACAGAGGATACAAATTTCAGGATAAATGCTGAAGATTCATCCAGTCCAGCTATGCTAGCAAGAAATTTATTACCAAAAGCAAGATAAAAAAGTATAGAAAAGAGAATTTTATAGCGCTCTAGAAAATTGATCACTAAAATAAATTTTCGATGATTTTTTCAGCAGAAATCCCTTCAGCTTCTGCCTTGTAATTCCTGATGATTCGATGCCTTAAAATTCCAATGGCAACCGCCTGAACATTTTCGATATCTGGTGAGAATTTGCCCATTACTGCGGCATGGGTTTTGGCAGCCAGAATTAAATTCTGAGAAGCTCTTGGTCCCGCCCCCCAGTCAATATAATTCTGAACAAAATCTGAAGCTTCTTGCCCAGGTCTCGTTTTGCCTACCAGTCTCACAGCGTATTCTATAACATTATCCGGCACGGGAATACGCCGAATCACTTGTTGAATTTCAGATATTTCTGATGCATTAAATAATGGATTCACCGTTTTCTGAACATCTGTGGTCGTAGATTTCACGACATCCACTTCTTCCTGAAAACTTGGATATTCCAGATTTATTGCAAACATAAACCTGTCAAGCTGGGCTTCAGGTAAGGGATAGGTTCCCTCCTGCTCTATCGGGTTTTGTGTAGCCAGAACAAAATAGGGTTTATCAAGCTTATAGTGATGACCGGCTACCGTCACAGCCCGTTCCTGCATTGCTTCAAGTAAAGCTGCCTGAGTTTTTGGCGGAGTACGGTTGATCTCGTCTGCCAGTAAAATATTGGTAAAAACCGGCCCCTTTATGAATTTGAATTTGCGATTTTCATCGAGGATTTCTGATCCCAGAATATCGCTGGGCATAAGATCTGGGGTAAATTGTATTCTTTTGAAATCCAGACCAAGCGCTTTTGCGATAGTGTTGACCATCAACGTTTTGGCAAGGCCTGGAACACCGATCAATAATGAGTGTCCCCCTGAAAATATAGAAAGTAAAACCTGTTGCACGACCTCATCCTGACCAACGATCACTTTCGCGATCTCTGTTCTTAGTTCGGCGTGTTTCTTTACCAGGTTTTCTATCAGGGCAACGTCAGACATCCATTATTGTTTTAACCAGGCATTAGCGTAATCACAATCACGGTACTTCCCGTTAACTTTAATATAAGTATCTGCGATCTTCTCTTTTTGCCACTTTTCGATAACTTCAAGCTGTTTGTCTCTAAGCGCAAGTTCCTTGATCTTAAGGTAATCTGTTGCATAATCTGCTTCGTGCTCCTCAATTTTCTTAGTAACCTTGATGATCTTGAATTGCGGTCTTCCTGTTCTGTCCTGTTGTGTAAGAACCAGGGAAACTTCACCTTCATCTAAAGATTCCACCTGCTCAAATAATTTAGGATCGATCTTGGTTAGCTCAAATCTGGTATCACCAGTTCTTGGGTTGATCAATTTTCCTCCTTCAGTTTTAGTTTCTTCTTCATCTGAAGCTTCTCGAGCAGCCGCGGCAAACTCTAAGTCTCCTTTGACGATCTTACTTCTTAAAGTATCTATTTCAGCCTTCGCTGCCTGTACAGATGCATTTGTTACATCTGGAATCAACAATATATGTCTAAGTTCTACGGTTTGCCCACGAATTTTGTCGATCTGGATTATATGATAACCAAATTCAGTTTCAAAAGGTTCACTAACCTCACCTTCCTGAAGACTAAAAGCTACATCCTTAAATTCTTTTACAAAGGCATCCTTTCTGGTTAGGGTAATTCTACCTCCATCTGGAGCAGTCCCTGGATCCTGTGAATATAAAACTGCCTTGGTAGAAAAACTTGAACCGTTCTCTTCAATATCCGCTTTAAAACCTTTCAACCTGTCTATAACCTTCTGACTTTCTTCCTGAGGAATTTCAGGTTCGATCACGATTTGAGAAAGTTCAATTTCAGTACCAAACATTGGCTTCTCATCCATTTGCACGTAGTACTGTCTTACTTCTTCCGGAGTTACTTCCAGATCCTGAATGATCTTTTCCTGCATTTGCTGTGCAAGCTGTCTTTGCTTGGTAAGTGTAAAAATCTCATCCCTTAACTCAGCTTCGCTATCCTTTTTATAGAATTCAAGCACTTTCTCCATAGAACCAGCCTGTTGCTGCAGTCCCTGGATTTGTTGATCAACGATCCCATTTATCTGGTTGTCGTTAATAATGATACTATCCTGTATTGCATGATGTGCATACAATTTGTTCTCCATTAAAGAACCTGCCAGTTTACAATCAGTCACCTCTGCCGTGGTCATTCCCTGTGACTGCATATCCTTGTACATCAGGTCGATATCACTTTCAAGAATGATATATTCTCCAACTACTGCAGCGATCCCATCAACTTTCATGCGCTGTTTCCCCTGCATTTCGTTTTCCACCTTCTTCACCTCGGCATCTGGCTGGATCGACGTACTATCTGTTACGATCACTTCCTGAGAAAATCCAAGAGCCGTGAACATCATGCACACTCCTGAAAATAGTGGTTTAATTGTAGATTTCAAATTCATTATTTTTAATTGCATCTTTAGTAATATCCTTTTCTAATTCTTTAATAAGCGACTGCTTTCTCTTATTCAGCAAGATCTCTCGAATGGTTGCTGAAGCATAATCTAAAGGAGCCTGTTCATTTCTTGCCAGTACATCATTAACATAAACAAGGTACACATTTAATGAATCCTTTAACTCCAGGAAATTTGATTTTCGCAATAGCTTTGACCGATCCTCTACAGAAAGCGGACCAATTTTATCATAAACAGATTTTGTTTTCACCCAAACAGAATCGTTCATGCTGTAATTTTTAAACTGAATCGCCATATTGCTTAATGCGTCCTGATCTTCAACATCAAAGCGACGAAATTTAGTTCTTATTTCATCAAGGTTGTTCGTATTCTTCGCAAGATTAATATACCTGAGTTTTACAAGGTCCTCATTCAGAATAAAATTTTCCCCATTCTTCTTATAATAAGCTTCGATCTCGTTCTTGTTGAGGGAGGTATCAAGATCCCGGGTAACGATGGCATCTGTATATGCATTGGTAAACAACTCATTCTTATAATTCTCCACAAGGGCATTGAATTCTGCCTGTTGTTCTCCTGGTAAATTGAGTTTTGCCCTGTCTATCAACAATTGCTGAGTCGCCCAGCGAGTCACGTAATTCCCAACGATTATCGAACTGTCTTCAGGAGAAGTATCTTCATCAATAAGAGATTGTATATCCTCCTCGTATAAATAAGAATCATTGACTCTTACTACCTGTACCCTGTTATCGGTTTGCTGAAAATACTCACAACTGCCAAACAGCAATGAGCACAATCCAAGGTAAAACCAATAAAAACGTCTATTCAAAATCAATCGTTTAAGCACCTCTTTTATTAAGCTGAAAACACCTTCAGCTCTTACTAAACTTAGTATCCGCGCAAAAATAACAATTACTTGAGGTTCTGCAAGCTAAAGGCATAACGAATAAGCAACCTACGAAATTATAAATTCTGAAAGATTTTTATTTCCGTAGTATCTTAGACTGAAGCTAAAGCAAAATCATATGAAATACGAACAGAAAATTGTGATCGACAAACCTCTTAACGAGGTCATAGAAAAATTTTCAGATCCGGAAAGTCTTAAACACTGGCAGGAAGGTTTTATTTTCATGAAACCCATAAACGGAGTACTTGGAGAAAAAGGCTCTCAAAATCTTCTGAAGTTCAAGATGAATGGTCGTGAGATCGAAATGACCGAGACCATACTCGCCAACGAACTCCCTCAAAAATATGAAGCCACTTATATCGCTAAAGGTGTATTTAACCAACAGGCAAATTATTTCGAGGAGATCGAACCTGGGAAAACGCTGTGGCGCACGCATAATGAGTTCAGGTTCTCAGGATTTATGAAAGCTATTGGAATGCTGATGCCCGGAGCATTTAAAAAGCAATCAAAACAATTCATGACAGACTTCAAAGCTTTTGCTGAAGAAGGTAAAAGTGTGCTCGATAAATAATTAATTTTTCTGAAGGATAGCGGATATTTACCTCAGCCTGTTATATTTGCGAAAAAATATTTAGAATGAAACGATTAAGTATTGCCCTTTTAATGCTATTTGTAGTAGTTTCTGCAAACGCACAATCAAAAATTGGAACTATTGACGCAGAATATATCCTGGCTCAATTGCCAGAAAATGCTGAAGTAAATAAATCTCTGGAAGTTTACAACGAAGAGCTTCAGGGCGACCTGAAGAACACTATTGCGAAATATGAAACAGCGGTAAAGGAATACCAGGAAACCAATGTAGGTCTTACAGATGATGTTAAGAAAGAAAAGGAAAACGAGATCATTGGAATGGAGAATGAGATCAAAGGCTTTAGACAGAAGGCATCTGTAATGCTTCAAATGAAAAGAAGTGAACTAACCGGTCCACTTTATGGAAAGATCGATACGGCAATGAAAGAAGTGATTCAGGAAGAAGGTTATACTCAAATATTTCATTCTGGTTCTGGCGGACTTGCATTCTCAAGAGAACAGGATGATATCACGCTTAAAGTGATGAAAAAAATGGGTATAGAAGTAAAACCTGAAACTACTCAACAGGCAGCCGGATCTACTACTACAGAAAACTAGAAATTTTAATTATTTCAAATAAAAAAAGCCCTGCAAATTGCGGGGCTTTTTTATTTCAATTTCTTAAATTATCTACTGTAATTAGGAGATTCTTTCGTGATCGTTACATCATGAGGATGACTTTCGTGAACTCCGGCAGCTGTGATTCTTACGAACTTTCCAGTTTCCTTCAAGGTTTCTACATCTCCTGCACCACAGTAACCCATTCCAGCTTTAAGCCCACCAATGAACTGGTGAATACTTTCTTCCAGGTCTCCTTTATAAGGAACTCTTCCAACAATTCCTTCGGGTACAAGTTTCTTAATATCATCTTCCACATCCTGGAAGTATCGATCTTTCGAACCTTTTTCCATAGCTTCAACAGATCCCATACCACGATAAGACTTGAATTTACGTCCTTCATATATAATCGTTTCACCCGGTGATTCCTTAGTTCCTGCGAGCAGTGAACCAAGCATCACGCAATCTGCACCTGCAGCGATCGCTTTTGGGATGTCTCCGGTATAACGAATTCCTCCATCGGCAATTACCGGTACGCCAGAACCTTTGATTGCTGCTGCAACCTCCAGTACGGCTGAAAATTGTGGAAAACCGACTCCAGCTACAACTCGCGTTGTACAAATAGAACCTGGTCCAATTCCCACCTTAACAGCATCTGCGCCTGCGTCTACCAAGTATTTAGCAGCTTCTCCGGTAGCTATATTTCCAACAACTACGTCAAGATCCGGGAATTTCTTTTTTACTTCTTTAAGCACCTGCACCACTCCTTTAGTGTGACCATGAGCGGTATCTATAATGATGGCGTCCACACCTGCATTTACTAAAGCTTCAGCGCGGTCCACTGCATCTCCGGTAACACCCACCGCTGCGGCTACGCGAAGTCTTCCGTAGGTATCTTTGTTCGCCATTGGCTTTTGGGTAAGCTTGGTGATATCACGAAACGTGATCAAACCAACCAGTTTATCCTCAGCATTTACGACCGGAAGTTTTTCAATTTTATTTTCCTGTAGAATAACTTCTGCCTCTTCCAGTGAAGTCCCTTCAGAAACTGTTACCAGGTTTTCTGAGGTCATTACCTCCTGTATAGGTCTTCCTGTATTCTTTTCGAATCTTAGGTCACGATTGGTTACAATTCCAATAAGTTTCCCGGCATCATCTACAATTGGAATTCCTCCAATGCTATGTTCTTTCATGGAATCTTTAGCATCTCCAACCTTGGCTGTAATTGGCAAGGTTACAGGATCTATGATCATCCCGCTTTCTGCACGCTTTACCTTCCTAACTTTCAAAGCCTGCTGCTCGATCGTCATGTTCTTGTGAAGTACGCCAATTCCTCCTTCTCTAGCCATGGCAATTGCCATTCTGGATTCGGTCACGGTATCCATCGCTGCGGAAACGATAGGAACGTTAATTGGAATATTGCGTGTAAATTTTGACTGAATGCTTACTTCTCTTGGGAGAACTTCAGAGTATGCCGGTACTAAAAGTACATCGTCATAAGTGAGTCCGTCACCTAGAATTTTGGAATCGTGTGCGATCATTGCAATTAGAGATTTAATTGCATGCAAAGATATGGTTTATAAGTGACAATCAATGAAGTATTCCACTTAACAAAACATAAATCTCCTATAAGAAATAGAAGACCGCAAAAGTTTACACCTTTATCTAATTATATGGCTTACAGATATTTAAATTCATTCTTAATGCATTGCTCGCTATCTTTAGTTTAAAATGAATCGATTATGAGTATTAGATTAGGAAACAGCTGCACCAATTGCGACAATTTTCAGAATAATTTTTGCACTAAACATGAGACCGCGGTCAATGTTCAGCATACCTGCGACAGTTTTGAAATGAAAGCCGCTATCAAAAATGAGAAGAATTGCCTTAACTGTGCCAGATATGAAAGTCCAACCTGTGCGAATCCTCAAAAGGCCGCGCCAGGAATGTTATGCAGTCACTGGGCACCGCAAGCTACTGCGTGATCTATAATTTAATTTGCAGACTTGAGTACCAGGTAAGCGGCTGCGCAGGAATAATCCCGGGCCCAGGATATCCTGTGGCCCTGCGTGTAAAGTAACTATTATCCAACAGGTTATTAATCCCGGCTTCCAGCTTAAATTTGCCAAGTGTATAGCTGGCCGATACATCCATAATTCCATAAGATGGAATGGAACCTCGAATTCCGTTAATTCTGTCATCCACATCCTGAGGAGCATTTGTAGCGTCTGAGAACTGTTCAGATAAATAGGTGTATTGCAGACCTGCGAGGAAGTTTTTATAACCAAAATTAAGACCGGTTTTCAGGTTTACCTTCGGAATAAATTCAACTTCATTTCCTTCTACGTTGATCTCATTAGAATCCACATATTCAGAACTTGTAAAGGCTGCATTTACAAAATAGTTGAGCTTATGATCTTCAGAAGTTTCAAAGAAAGTATTCTTTAGATCCCAATCTGCGAATGTTTCCAAACCGTATATAAAGGCATCGCCAATATTGGATTTGTATCGGTAATAATCTGTAGCTGTAGCCACATCCACAACCCCTATCCTGTCATTATATCTTAATCCAAAAATGCTAACATCGTAAGAAACCTTATCGGCCAGTCTACCTCGCACACCAATATCGGCAGTGAAACCTTCTTCATCGGTAATTTCAGGATCTATGACCAGATTGGGATTTACAACCCTTATGTCATTAAAAGTAACAGACCTGTAATTCTGGGAGACATTTGCGTAGAGTTCGTTCTTAGGATTTAGGGAATAACTGGATCCAACACCAAGTAAGACAAAAGAACGCTCGAAATCACGACTATCTTCTACAGTTTCATTCTGAAGTGGATTTCCGGCCAGATCCAGAATAATATTTTTGTAAGACCCTTCAGAAGCCGTACTTATATATTCAAATCTAAAGCCGGGTGTAACCGAGAATCTTTCAGAAATATTAAAAATGTTTTCTCCAAAAATTGCAAGGTTCTTATTAGGGAAGTTAAACTCAGCCTGTCTCGCGTAATCTGGATATGTTGCATCTGCAAATGAGAAATCGGGACCGGTTGTATTACTGCCAGGTCCTTGTCTCTGGTCATTATTGGCATCATAATACTTTGCTCCAATTAATAAAACTGACTGATCATTAAGCAGATCGTACCTTGTTAATAACCTCGTTTCGATTCCCCAGTTCGAAAAATTATCTACCAGCAATTCTCTTGGTGCATCGAGATCGTCTACCTGGGAAACTCTGTCCACTCTAAATCCGAGCGCTTTTCTTGTGGCATCTAGTCCGAAGAAATTTACACTAACATCTGTTCTGTCTGTAAGTTTGTGTTGGAGTTTGAATGCATAAAGATTCCAGTTAACATCGAACCAGTTTCTCTCCCGATTGCTGACATCCGGATCTTCATAGAATTGAAAATCTGAAAGCCCTCCTGGTTGTTGTGCCAGGTAGTCCAGGTAAGTATACTCAAAACTAATATTGGTGCGATCACTAAGCTGGTAACCAAGATGTGCGAACACATTCCTGGAATCATAACCAGAGTTAGGACGGAAACCTTCGCCACCCTTATAATGAAAATAAGTATAGTAACTTAATTTTCCCACAGTCCCACTAAGGCTGTTAAAACTGGTAAAAAGGTTATATGAACCAACACTCTGCCTGGAAATCAGTTCTATTTTCTTATCCTTTACAGGTTCCTTGAATTTGAAATTGATCATTCCACCAAACTGGGTTCCATACTGCAAAGAAGCAGCGCCACGAACCACCTGGATCTCCTTCAGCGCTTCTGCGGGAGGTGTATAGTAGCTTTCAGGATATCCTAAAACATCGGCAGAAATATCGTAACCGTTTTGCCTGGTATTAAAATTCTGGGTTCGGTTGGGATCGAGCCCACGACCTCCAATATTTAACTGTAAACCGGCATCTCCATTATCATAAATATTGAGTCCAACCACCTGATTGTAGATCTGTCTGGCATTATTCGCCGCCAGGTTTCCTAAGGTCTTATCAAGCAGAACCACTTCACTTTTCTTACCTGCATAAATTGCAGTTCCTTCAACCTTACGCAGTTTTCGTAGGGCGAAAATCTCTTCCCTGCGATTAGTGATCATTACTTCACTAAGGTTGTTGGAAAGTTTTGCAAGCTCAAAATTCACTCGAGTATCTGCATTGATAAAGATCTCTTTATCTGCGATCGCATATTCAAAACTGAAAATTGCAAATTCGT